>NZ_JAKZKV010000004.1:300000-393883 GCF_022808675.1 Parabacteroides sp. FAFU027 | reverse complement strand
CCCAGTCCTCCCGGATATACCATAGAACAGCGGTGTGCGTTAGCGAGATTTGCAATCTCGCTTTTTAGTACTATAAGGATCTGTGATCCGACAACAAATATATATCTATTTTCGCATTTCAAATGCTTATAACAACCAAGAGGCGGATCACCGATCTCGCCCCGACAGCACATCATTTTTCTACGGCTTCATATCCGGTGGGACGGGAGCGATATTCATCGTGGAGATGAAGTCGTTAAAACCTCACACATCAGCCGTTACTAAGAATTGAGGCAGCAGGTACACGATTATACCCACCGCATCAATCTGATACTTCGCCTATTTCAGTCGGAGACTGCCCTGATTTTAGGTCCAAGTCCCCGCTGCGCTCAGACATTGAACCAGATACAGACTGCGATTAATTAGACTCGCGCGAAGAGGGGCAACGGGAGATCCTTCAACAGAGATTGTATCTTGATTTTCAATGTTCAATTTTAAAGTTATTATTGATTACCTTTTTCCAGTATGATCTTATACTTCTTATTTCATTTTTATTTATCACATATCTTTTTGCCTTTAAATCATACCTCCATTTAAGGTTGTTGTAACAATAATTTATAATACTCCCTTCGGCATTATAACTACAAGAAAATGAGCCATTTTGCGGTTCAAAAATATGTGTAAGTAAAACATGGATAGTCACAGTTTTGCTATTTATAGACAAATGATTGAATAACTTACATATCAAAATTGAATCATTATACCCGAGTTTGTTGATTAAAGAATCATTCAGTGCTATCTGAACAAAATAATTAGTTGAAACTTGAAATGAAGTCCAATCAATCTTATTTATTTGTCCATCTATCAAATTCTCTTTATTCTTAGTTTGGGAAAAGCAAAGACTAAAGAACATTATACAAAGTATTAAAACTCTTGCTTTCATCATTTTACATTGTTTGTTACACTGCCAACGCTAATATTCCCATTAGTAAAGATAATAGTTACGACTTTAGTTTGTCCTTTAAAAGTAACGGGAACTGTTATTGAACCATTCGGATTTATTGTTGCGCCACCACTTGTTGTACCATTTATTTTATTTTCATTAGGTATACCTGTAATGAAGTGTGCAGAGTTCGGTTTAACTCCATTAACTTGCATACCCCAGTCCTCCCGGATATACCATAGAACAGCGGTGTGCGTTAGCGAGATTTGCAATCTCGCTTTTTAGTACTATAAGGATCTGTGATCCGACAACAAATATATATCTATTTTCGCATTTCAAATGCTTATAACAACCAAGAGGCGGATCACCGATCTCGCCCCGACAGCACATCATTTTTCTACGGCTTCATATCCGGTGGGACGGGGTTATTACGATCTAATCAGCGGTTAAAAACCGCAGCACCTCCAGTCCTCCCGGATATACCATAGAACGGCGGTGTGCGTTAGCGAGATTTGCAATCTCGCTTTTTAGTACTATAAGGATCTATGATCCGACAACAAATACATATCTATTTTCGCATTTCAAATGCTTATAATAATCAAGGGGCGGATCACAGATCACGCCCCGACGGCACCTCACTTTTCTACGGTTTTATATCCGGAGGGACGGGGGAGTCTCTTGCTATCCGTGAGGCTGGCATCTGATTATGACGAAAGCCGAGCTTTTGCCAAACGGCATTACATATTACGTTAAACCCGGCACCAACACATTCTCAAAAAAAGCTCCTGCTTTTCACGATTGCGAAAGCAGGAGCTTATTCTCACTTATGTTATTCAAGCCGTCTGACTATTGGCTTATTTAAGTACACAAACTTTTTGGTTGTTTACAATATAAAGTCCAGGTTGCAATCCGTTAATTGCCTCCGATTGTTTTACGGCCTTACGGATCAAATCGCCGGCAATGCTATATACATTAACTGGTGCATCCGGATTTTCAGCTTTTGTTGTAGTTACACCTGATGATGTTGATTGTGTTTTTAATGCAATATAATTTAGTGTAACCGGAGTATTTGATGGTGTTCCATCATAAGTAAAAGACCAATGTGATGAACCATTGTAAAAAACTATACCACCAAGCCCGATAAAACCATTTGCATCTTTGTATTGCTCCAATGGAACTACAACTGTAAGGGTTGACGAATCGGTCGGAAGAGTCACTTTTAATGGATCTTTTGCCCCACCATTTATTGCAAAACGTATAACCACCTGATTTCCTCCATCCGCGGCATCAAAGGTCATTTTGAAAACCATTTCTTTGTAATTCGACAGATCATGATCTTGTAAAGCCCCCCAACCAGAAGCTGGACCGACAAATTGGAAACTAGTACCAGCAGCCACTTCGTGTGGACAAACTTCTGTCTCTTTATTCAAATCATATATGGATACATATCCGGTCGGTAGATCCAATGCAAAAGAAGATGAAACACACAACAGAGTAACGAATACTGAAAGTAAAATCTTTTTCATAAATACGAATGCTTAAAAGGTTGATAATTAATAATTGACATTGACAAATGTAACATTACACCAATCTTCATCGTATTTAAAAATAGATATTTGATTATCAATTACAAATATACTTGACTACGAAATCAGAATTCCTCCGGATTTTACTCCCGCCCCCCGTATTCTGCCAATAAACTGCCAAACAGCAACAAAACCGCACTCAGCCATTCTATCCCCAAGATGCCATAGCCTATCCGTCAACAATTCTACAATTATCAATAGCCGCAATATACCGTTAAGCGTGGCTCTGTCTTCGCTTAAAAAAAACGAAACTCAGGCTTGCATATCATTCGTAAGCAAACATAAACAATCATCTGAAATACCAGAAAGATACTCCAGATTTTCACGGAGGTCGCCTTTCTGAATATTGCTCCGCTACTCTTACCAGCTGGGACGTTGACTTCTAACAATGGCGACAGCAGAGCTGTCGCCAAACTACCTAGCGACCATTACACGTTACATCGAACCGGAGGGAGACAGTTATCTGAGAATCAAAAAAATACCGCCCAGAACTTCTGTTTTGAACGGTATTATTAGCAAAGCTTGTTAGGGTGTGTCGTAAATACTCACCTTATTTCTCATCTACCTCTTTTGGTGAACTATTGAAAATGTAATGATAGAGGTATTCCGGCTAAATAAAAACTCATTAAAAAGTTTCACGCAAGATATATCGAATAGTTAAACCCCGACCATGATCAAAGACCTTATCAGGGCTTAACCCAACGAAATTTTACCGTACGATTAATTTTACCTCAGAAGTCTTCTCGCCACATTTTATCTTTACAATGTAAATTCCTGCTTTAAGGGCTGACTGTATGTAGTTATCCCCTGCATTTAAGCCTTCCCGTTCATATACCTTCTTCCCCTCTATAGAATAAATACTTAAGTAGGAGTCTTCATCATTTACATTTTGCAATGTGATGGTAAAATTACCACCGACTGAAGGGTTCGGGAAAATCACAACAGAAGAGGCCGGTGTTGCATCAACCCCTGTAGTTATCATTGCAGATTTTAGGGTTGTTTTGTAATTAAACTTATATTTCTGACACGATGAGGCAATATAATCGTAAAGTTGCATTCCCTGCGAACCATCCATATTGCAATAAGGAATATCCCAACCGCGGGTTAGCCCCTGACCGACCGCCACCTTTGACAACACCTGATAATAACCGCCTCCAAGACTGGTGACTTTCCATGCCTGAGCGTCATTATTGTAATAATCCCACAATTTGATTTGTGTCCCATTTGACGGATTAGCGGTATAAAGATCGATACAACGATTTGTAGCGCTTGCCATTGAGACAAATCGCCAGTAACCGTTTCCAGCATCTATTGCTTTCCATTGCTGTGCACTTGCTCCATTTCTATCCCAGGGGCGAATGACAGTGCCATTGGCATCAGTACCGTTATAAAGATCAAGAACTTTACCTGGGTCTGTCTGGATTTCGATCTCGTAAACCCCATTATTTTCGAGGCTGCAAGCCGAAGCAGGTGTATTGGAAGTCGCATAGGCCTTGAACCAGGAATAAACCGGATTTGCACACGCCTCCGGATCATTATTGAAAGCTATGCCTCCACTGGGATCACCATTATTGATAAGGTCTTCCGGCATAAGGACATTCCAGCTAACATTTCCTGAGGCATCTATCAACTGTTTCAACTTATTACCAAAACCAGAGGTAAGACCGCCTTTTCCAAATACGCCATATTGCGTTGGAGCCCAGTCTGTTTCGGTAATAGCAATGGGGGCAATATTGGCTACAGGGGCTATGTGAGCGTTCCATGCATTTTGATAATTGGCAGCATCATTGAGCCCTACTCCCCAATAACCGGGATAGACATGTACCGCATAACCAATATTATTGCCGGTAACCGGATTATTAGCCAACCCTCTATAGAGCGATTGATAACCTAAACCTGGAACCCAAACTACATTATTCGCTCCATTGTTCCGTATCAAGTTCACAATCGGCTGGAAAAAGTTTTTCAGCGCATCGTAATATTTCTGGTCGTCGTTACCATATGTTCCATCAGATGCCTTTATGACGACCGGTTCGTTTGCCAATTCAAACATCACATTTGGTGCGTTCTTCAAAGCCGAGTTCTGTGATAGATAAGTCCATACAGTGACCAGATAGTTGTAATAGGCATCGTTTGCAGCTATCGTTTGCGGGCAAACACCCGGTGGACGAAGAATTACATACATTCCCCTGTCTCTGGCATGGTTGATAAGCGGGATAATGACACTGTTTGTGTATGTAACCAACCTGTTGTAGTTGAATTGCGAAATATCACTTTCACCGGTTGTTGAGGTCCCCGGGTTATTAGTCCAATAGGGATCGATATGAAGTCTGATATAATTTAGATACCAGCCTTGAGAGGTAGAAGTAAGCTTATCCATAACAGCATTATTATAGTTTAAGCACCCTTGAATATCATAATTATCCCAACGGCATGTTCCACTTGCACATCCATTAAACCAAGGGCTGGGGGTTATAGCAACACCATGCAAATTAATATTATTACCACACGGGTCTTTCAAATATCGCCCCTCCACGTGTAAAGCAGGTAATGGCATCCCAGGCCACGCAAAAGTTGTAAAAGGAATTAGTCCTAAAACAAAGATCAAAACCAGTTTTTTCATTTTTCTCATGTTTTACTTTAGATTTAATATTAAACAATAGCAAAATGAACCATGAATGATTATCCATTAAGGCCAGGTTAAGATAAGTTCACCACTGTAGATGACCAAGTTCCAAATATACCGTGTGTAATTGGAGACTAATTCCAATTACAGATATTTGATTTTTAATTTTAAATATCTATGCAGGCAATAAATCAATATAGGAAGCTTTTTAGAAACTAATCCCTGGTTACCCATAGCCTATCCCTTTAATAACCGCAGTCTGCCATTAAGCGTATGGCTACGCCTACGCTTTTTTAATAACCCCTCGCCCCGTCATATATCTACCGTAGGAATTAGCGGAACCGTCGATGGGATTTGCAAACCCATCTCCTTTATACTAAAAGGATTTGCAATCCGAAAACAAGCTATTCCGCTCTAAAATTAAGCATTTCAGCAATGCTTCGAATATTCTTTCGGATTTTAAATCCTTTCCTGTACATCACTTTTCTACGGTTTTATATCCGGTGCGACGGTGGCCATTCCATCCCCCAGATGCTATAGCCTATCCATCAACAATTCTACAATTATCAATAGCCGCAGTATGCCGTTAAGCGTGGCTCTGTCTTCGCTTAAAAAAAACGAAACTCAGGCTTGCATATCATTCGTAAGCAAACATAAACAATCATCTGAAATACCAGAAAGATACTCCAGATTTTCACGGAGGTCGCCTTTCTGAATATTGTGCTATTGCTACTCTTACTAGCCGGAAGGCTGGCTATCGGCAAACCACCTAACGACCGTTTACTCGTTATTTCGAACCGACAGGGAAGGGAAATGACTAACCTGTGATAATTTAAAAAAGATCACCCGGTGTAGCATTTTACTACACCGGGTGAAAGCGCTACCACTGATAAAACTGTTTTATTAAACTACTATATTATTTTTCTATCATCAGCTTCTGAGTAGTGTTGCCTACTTTTAACAAATAAGCTCCAGCCTTGATATTTTCCAATGAAATTGATTTGCCATCAATAACAGATGAAAGAACCAACTGACCTGCAAGTGAATAAATCGTCACCGCATCACCCACTTTTCCTCCATTAATAAACACAAAATTTTTCGCAGGGTTAGGATAATAACTAATGCCTATTTGGGAAGCACCTTTTATTCCTGCTGCTAGCTTATTCGTCAAAGAAAAATTGTCAATATAAATTTTAGTTCCTGAGTCTTTGCCATTTAATTCAAACCAGAACAAATAATTCATAGTTTTAGTACATCCAGACGTTGTAGTCAACGAAAAATGTTGAGAATCGGCAGTCAGGTTTAATGTCTGGCTTATAATCTCAGTTTGCCCTTCGTTACCATCTGTATTTAATTTTACAGGAATTGAAATCTCACTGCTGGCTTTAGCATCAAAAGAGACAATATACTCATCGCCAATATTTGCAGGGAAGGAATATCCAGCCACATTTTCGAACCAATTCCCCACATTATCAGCTATGTTAATTTCCAAAGCATTTACGCCTGTTAGCGTTGATTCTGTGTTTATCGAAAGTGCCGCATGCTGAGCCCCCCCAATAAAATTCGCGACTCTCCATCCCGAAGGAACATCGCTGGAACTTTCGAAATCATCACTGTAATTTTGTGCTTTCACACATACTAAAGACATTAAAGCAAATAATGCCACAAACAAAGAAGTTTTCATTTTCATAATTAATAAAATTTCATGTTAGACATAGTTCAGCGTTATCAGTTAACTATAGTAGTTTTGTCTAACAAAAGAAGTAAAACTGCCTATTTGCGAATACCATTATCAGATATTAAAGTTATAATTTTAGATAAATAGAGATTATTATCCGGAGTATGAATAATATAATAGGTAGATGTTCAAAAAAAGGATGTTATAATCCAGAATAAGCATAGAGTGCAAAAAAGCAGCAAGACAGTTTATCTTTATATCAAAAAGATAACCATTCCGATCCGGTTATACCACTTCATCACCCACTAAATACAGAAAGCAGCTTCAGACCTTTTTTCTGCTGAAACTGCTCTCTGCATTTTTATAATGAATCGGATAAGTTATCTATTCAAATCAATCTCAATCTTGTCTATATCAGGAGCCATTCCTGTCGGATTTGAAATGCGAACCACATTGTAGCCTTCTTTCAGTTTAACCGGAATAGTAACTTTAGCTGTAGATTTTGTGCTGCCTGAGTTCAGGTGGGATAGCTGAGTATCGATACCATTTACAGAAAGGATAGCGCTGCGGTTTTCAGCGGAAAGATACCAGAGGGTCAGCGTGTATTTTCCGGACTTTTTCGCATAAATATCTCGGAATTCAATAAAGTTATCGGCATAGCCGCCGATGTTAATCACTTTGCCTCCCCCTGAACATGTGACATCCGACACTGCTTTGCCCTGATTGGGGATGATCGCACTGTTATTGGTCAGGTTGAAATTATTTACCCACGCATATTCGGCTTCAAAGTGCTCTTTAAGCTTTGTCTTTCCGGCTGTCACTTTAATCAGGGATATGCCATGTCCGGGCAGCGTAACGGTGTACACCGAATCCATCACACCCACATCTGTACGCGCCCATAGGTCACGCACCTTAGCGCTACCCACAATATTCAGATCTTTCCATTTGACAGAAATCGTCGCCGGATTATTACCCTGATTAAACAATGCCACGGCAGACTCTTTACTCTGCCGGTAGTAAAGGTTCTTAGCCCATACCTGCACACTATCCTTTTGCGAGATAAGTTGCGCCTGCAATCCTGCCGGATCCTGATTTACAGCGATCACTTCCGGATTGGTAAGTATGGCTTTTGTTTCAGCGGTCATGTGCTCCATATCATTACCCAGCACCAACGGAGAAGATAAAATACACCACATGGAAAAATGGCTTTTATCCTCTTCTACCGTCATTCCACGCCCCACTTCGAGCATATCCATATCGTTGTAATGGCCCGGACTGGAATAAGGAGCCAGATATTTATTCAGGTCAATAATACTCAGGATGCTGCTCCATTTGGGCTTAGAACCCGGCACAAAGTTGATATCGTGCGACATACGCCACGAATCGGCAATCTTCGTCACCCAGGTACCCGGAAACTGCCAGCGACAAACGTTGTAATTAATATCGGGCCGGCCCGTATGATCAATAGCATTCCGGATTTCCGTGTAACGGGTCTTTTCATCCAGCTTTTGAGCTAGGCCTCCACAGTAGTCCACTTTGAGGAAATCAAAGTTCCACGTCTTGAAAAAGAGATCGGCATCCTGTTGGTCATGTTTATAAAGGCCGCCCCCTACCCCGCCGGGCTGTCCACTGTACTGCGAGCCACAGGTATTCTCCCCCGCTTCGGAATAAAAACCGGCCTTTAGTCCTTTTGAGTGAATATAATCGACCAAATGACGCATACCGTTAGGAAATTTGATCGAATCTATCCGCAAGGTACCATTGGGATATCGTCCATTGAAAAAACCATCATCAATATTGAGGTAATGAAATCCAGCAGCTGCAAGCCCGGAAGAGGCCATCATGTCTGCCTGTTTTTTGATTACGTTTTCATCGATCTTCACCCCAAACTGGTTCCAGCTGGCCCAGCCCATCAGTGGTAATCGGGGGAGCTGCGATTGAGGATTAGTTTTTGTTTGTGCAATTGCCATTGAGCCGAAAATAGTAAGGGTCACTCCAAGTAACAGCTTTTTCATACGTCATTATTTATTTTTGTTTTGGCTACGTATGGAACTCGCATATAATGTCATCTACTCTGATGAACATTAGTTCATGCTTGTTTCATAGTTAGATAATTAAATAAAAGAGCACCCTTTGAAAAGAGTGCTCTTCTGATTGTTATGTTTTTAAATAGGTTTATTTTGAAGATATCTTATCTGAGATGCGAAAATAATCGAAATCGGCATATCCACCTACGTTTTGTGTTGCATAATTAAACAAGCCGAAGCGATAACCCATAAAGTGTTCCAAGGAATATTGCATGTGCAGCGGTCCTCCAATTACATTCCACGATTTACCGTCAAGGCTATAGAAGAATTTCGCAATGTCAACCCTGTTTCTGAAGTCACATTCGATTTTAAGATAAACTTTATTCTGAGAAAGAGGAATGCTTTGCAGTTCTGTTGGTTTGTTGGATTCGCCGCTAACCATGAATAAATATCTAGCTCCGTCTTTCACTTTTACACCGACCTGTCCGAATTTCCATTGCAAAGCGCATAACCCGGCGTAATCTCCATTCTTCATTTTGGACACATCGACTAATGTAGTTCCTGAGCATACTGGTCCGATGGTTCTTTGAGTCAGGGTATTTCTTGATTTGAGGAAAAGAGAATCCAGGCGACCTGTTTTCAGACGTAAATATCCGGGACGTTCGGTTACCGACCACAATCGGTTATCTGGATTGTGATTCCACTGCCAAACCAACGGCAATGCAGGTTCCCCTTTTTTACGGGTAAATTCGTCGGAGTTGACAATTCCCGGGATCAAGCCTTTACTTGCGGGCAGATCAAGTGTTTCTGGTACTTTTCCATTTACACCCAAAACCGGCCATCCATCTTCCCATTTAACAGGAACTAAATAAGGAATGCGACCTACAGCTCCATAATCACGGAAGAGATAAGAAAACCATCGTCCGTCAGGAGTATCTATCAATCCCCCCTGAGCAACCCCCAAATCTTTCAAACCCAGGCGACCTTCGTAAGGGCCAGTAATCTTATCAGCACGGTGTATTACTACTGAGCGCATACCATTTCGGGGCCAGGTGATATTAAACAGGTAGTACTTTCCTTTTATTTTGAACAGTTGCGAACCCTCTGCAGGTAATCCTATCGGACCTGCCGGAGCACTGGCATTATCTATGATTACCTGTTCGGTACCCGGTTTTATTCCTGAAAGATCCTCTTTGAGCTCTACCAGATTAATTTTACCACTGCCAAAGACTAGATAAATACGTCCGTCTTCATCAAAAAGCAGGGAGTTATCATGATAAGAGGGACCAAACGATATGGCTTTCCATGGCCCCTTTTCAATATCTTTGGTCGAATAAATGTAGGTTTTACCGGTGGTCTGGGCAAAAGTACTCACGTAATACCGTCCTTTGTGGTAACGTATGCTACTGGCCCACGAACCTCTTCCATAGGTGCTTTTCCCGTTCACCAGATTCATTGCGTCAACATCGGCTAACGTATCATAGGCATAATTCACCAACCTCCAGTTTACCAGATCTTTCGACTTCATAATCGGTACCCCGGGACTCATGTGCATGGTTGTACTGGACATATAGTAAGTATCACCCACCCGAACCATCGACATATCGGGTACATCCGAGTAAATAAGTGGATTTTGGGCTTTGGGAGTCTGCGCTTGTAAATGCCCGCTCAGGCATAGTAGCAAAACAGATATTCCTAAAACAATTGTTTTTCTCATAATTAATTATTGATTTTAATGGTTTATGCTTCAAGACAGATGTATAAGCTTTACAAAACCTTATACACGCTAATAATCACATACGGCTCTTCTCCAGGTTTTAACACAGGCATCGTTAGCGTACCCAGAAATATGGCATGGTTCAGATAATCGTAAGGGCTTTTTGTTGGCGCTTCTAAATCGATAACCGATTTGCAGTAAAAAGCCCTGCTCTGAGTATCGGTGTGCATCAATGCCTGATTAATAACCTGAATGACATGACCGTCATCGGTTTTCAGGAGGTAGCGTGCATTCAACTCGGTATCGCCGTCGGGACGAACCAATTGCCAATCTTCGCCTCCGGGCAACACTACCCCTTTAATTTTAGGGCCGCTGAAAGTGCCTCCCGTTATTGGGATCACCCGCCTCACTCCTCTTTTACTTTCTCCGACATTAATCATGCCGCTAATTTTCACCTTCGCATCCCACATAAACTCGGTCTTGAAATCTTTGAACAAAGAATCAGATTTAACCGAATTGCTGTGTTGGGCATTGATGGTTTGATAAGCACATAAAATAAATGCCGCTATATAAATTAGTTTTTTCATCTTTCAGAATTATTTTGCCCAGGCTTCACCTTCCGGGCTTCTTCTCCATTTAAAATAATTATCCAACACTTTGAGTGACTCCAGACTTGGAACTGATCCAACGTGGGGTGTTTGTTGCAAGTACATTACCGAAGGTTTTCCCTCATTAAATGCCGGCCATTCTACACTGCCTTTGCCGTTCGGGGTACCATATTTTGCAAAGTTTGTCCAATAAGTTCCCATGGCTTCCGATATTGCAAGATCCGATTTTGTAGTTTGAGGATTAGATGGATCAAGAAGCATAAACACGTAGCCGACATCCTGTCCGTGTGGGGATCCGAAGCCATAACGAGGCGACTCTTTCGGATAATCGGGATGTTGGTCGAAATAGTACAAAAAGGCTTTTGATTTACCCGTTTTTGTCTGAAGGCGAGCCCAACTCCAGGTATGCCAGCCAAAGGCAGCATCACGAGCAAGGTCACGGGCCGTTTTAGGTACCGAGTTTTCTGCTGCCGGATAAGCTTTTATAAGGTCATCGGCAAATTTCCCGTAGCGTGCTTTTACTCCTGCGATATAATCTTCAGGGTTTCTTTCGTGCGAGAAGCTGGCACCCTCATCAGAGTTGTAGCCAATAAGCACCGGCACATCGTTGTATTTGCCGGCTTCGTACAACTTATACTGATCGTCGGGAATTACAACGCCGTCCACAATCGGCCAGCCACCAGGCATTCCGAATCCCATAGGAAGTTTGTCGGCTTCAATTTTCCGCAACTCGGCAAGTGATGTCACGCCGGCTTTCTTCATATAATTCTCGCCTTCGGCTTCCGCCTGTTTGAGTGTTTGCATGTTTTCTCCCGGAAAAGAGACCAAACGGGTAGGTCCGAAAGAGCCGCCGCTTTGAGAGATTGCTCCCTGAAAAAGGCCTTTTGCCAAAGGCGATGCGCACAGCATGCTGACTGAAATAGCTCCGGCAGACTCTCCGAAGATGGTAACTTTATCCGGATCACCGCCAAAGGCTGCAATATTTTTCTTAACCCATTGCAATGCAGCTATCTGATCGAGCAAGCCGTAATTACCGGAAACGTGGTTTGGACTTTCGGCACTCAATTCGGGATGAGCTATAAAACCGAGCTGGCCAACACGGTAGGCAATACTAACCAAAACAACTCCTTTTTGCGCCAGCTTTTCACCGGAATAACCCGGTTCTGAAGTAGATCCGAAACTAAATCCGCCTCCATAGATCCATACCAGTACCGGAATTTTGTCACCTGCCGATTTCGCAGGAGTCCATACATTCAGATACAAGCAATCTTCGCTCTTTCCTGATGGAGTGTTTCCTCCCTGAAAAGGAGCCGGAGCAAATTTATCTGCTTGTTTTACGCCTTCCCAGCTTTTTGCCGGCTGAGGAGCTTTCCAGCGAAGATCTCCGACTGGCGGAGCGGCAAAGGGAATTCCTTTGTAAACCGTCAAGCCATTTTCATAAATACCCTGAACAAGACCTTTGTCTGTTTTTACCGGTGCCGGTTGTTCTGCCTTACAGTAGTTTGCTACAACTGTAAGTAACATAGCTATTAATAATGTTCGTTTTTTCATGATTAGTTTGTTGCTGGATTATGAATCTTCCTATTCAAATTTCTTATAATGGAAAAAGTCAACATCCACATAACCACCGCTTGATTTAGTGGCATAGTTAAAAATGGCAAACTTCGTTCCCATAAATAATTTTCTGTAATCGAATATCATCTTGAATTCCAATCCAATCGGCATCCAGGTCTTATTATCCAGACTGTAATAGAATGTAGCCAGATCTTTACCCGGATTAAAATCACCGTCGATACGCAGATAGATCACATTCTGAGTCAAAGCAACTCTTGCTTTTTCTTCAACAGCAACGTTAAGAATCGCTTTGCTTTTATTGTCCAGATCAACCACATTCGTTGACATGGTCAGGTATTTTTTATCGCCTTCCATTTTCACGGACAAAAGGCCGGAATGACCATTAAATGCACTAAATCCGGCAACATCTCCATCTTTCATCTTAGACAAATCCAGAGCTACGACACCACTGCATTTGGGACCTTCCATCCGTTGAGTTATGGTATTGTGAGCTGCATAAAGATTGTCGGCCAGTTTATTCGTTTTTAATCGTAAATATCCTGGTCGTTCGGTCAGTGACCAGGCTTCATCAATCGGATTATGATTCCACTGCCAGGTGATTTTGAGTTTTGCCCCGCTAAAATCATCACTCTCGACAATTCGTTTGCCTGTATCATATGGTTTCAACGGAACCTTTCCGGTTAAAGGTACTTGACCGTTAGCATCACTCAACATTGGCCATCCGTCCTCCCAGCGAACAGGCAGCAAAAGAGGTACACGACCTACAGCTCCACGATCCTGAAATACAAGTCCGTACCAGTTGCCCTTTTCGTCATCTATAATGCAACCCTGACCCACATACGGGAATCCGCCAAAGGTCGACTGCAGAATCACTTTCTTTTCGTAAGGGCCTGTAATCTTGTCAGCCCGGTAGCAGACCTCACGACGAGGTTTACCATTTGGCCATGAAATCATCAACAGATAATATTTACCATTATGCTTGATAACCTGACTGCCTTCTAGCAATCCGGTCTCTTCAGAATCTCTTTCAAAAATCTTCATATCTACGCCATCAGGCTTTACATCCGAAAGATCACTCTTCAACTCTCTCAGAGATCCGGTGCCGGAAAAAACATATACCCGGTCATCATCATCGAAGAAAAGTGAAGCATCATGAAAATGCGGTGTTCTGGAAAGCACCTCCCATTTTCCGGCAGGATTGGTAGTGGTATAAATATAGGCTCTAAAGGGATTGTCATTAGGGGAGAATAGCACGTAATATTTTCCTTTATGGTAACGGATAGACGAGGCCCATTGCCCACGCCCGTAAACAGTCCCATCAACTAAATCATATTTGGGAGTATCTTTAAGTTTGTCAAATACGAAGCTAATTGGCTCCCAGTGAACCAGGTCTTTCGATTTCATAATAGGGCCACCTGGCATCAGGTGCATAGTGGTGCTGATCAGGTAAAAATCACTGCCTGCTCTTGCGACAGACAAATCGGGCACATCGGCCCACATGATAGGATTGGTAAAAGGAGTACTGCTCTGTGTCGATGCTTGCTGCTTAACAGCTTTCGATGCGGGTCTGTTTGCCGCTTTGCATACCAGGACAGCCATACTTATAAAAAGTATCGTACTGACTGTTCGTAGTTTTTTCATGTGCATGTTTTTAATTTATAGATTATGATACGGACAACATCAAGGAAAGAATGCAGACAACGCGAGAACTAAAAATCGCATGCCTGCATTCATCTGTATTCATTTAATTAAGTCTTTTTCATTTAACCTGAAATGAACTAACTGTCGATATGGAACTGTTTCCGGCTTTGTCGGTCGTAACCACCTTCCAGTAATAAGTTTTACCACTTGTAAGCGTCTGTGTGGTGGTAGCAGATGTGAGGGAAGATGTAACAAGCGTCGATGCATCTGTATTATCGAGGTAAAAAGTATAACCTGCAATGTCGTTATCCGAATCACTACCTGTCCATTGGAAGGTAACCTGTACTGTAGCTGCCCCATTGGCATTGATTACCGCTCCTGATGCCGGAGCTGTCAGGTCAGCAGGGTTAGGCGCATACTTGCTGGCGGGCGTGCCCGAAAGATAAAATTGCAGGGTATCACTGCTCGTGCTACCACCGCTGTTGATAGCCTTCACACTCCATGAATAGTACGCATTGATATCCAGTATCGCATTACAGGATAAACTTTTGACAGTCTGGCTGGTAGTAGTCTGCGTATTCAGGTTTGTGATGTCTATGCGATAGCTTTCGGCATTGCTTGCCGCTTTCCATGAAAAAGAGACTGAGGATGTTTTCCCTGCAATGACTGTTGTTCCCTGAATGCAGGTACTTGTTCCTGACGGAGACAATAACGCTATTGCACCCGGAGGAAGCACTTCATCTTTTTCATCACCGCCACAACCGGCAATGAATAATGCTACTATAAAAGCAATTGTTGCGAATAAATATTTTGTTCTCATTGGTAAATTGAATGTCACTTGGTTGAATATACTTTTCTTATTTTCTTCCAATGGAACAAGCGTTATCCCCTAATATGATAAAATAGTGAAATTGCTTGTTCCATTGAATAATTCATTTCTGGCAATCTTACTTCTTCACCATTTTTGCCGTACCGTTAATGGTGGAACCATATACCCTTACCGTATAAATGCCGGCAGGTAAAGCTGTCGCATTTATGTTGATTAACCTATCAGTTTGCACAGATAATAATTGTTTGTAGAGAATGCTTCCACTTAGCGTAACTATTTCCACAGTCACCTTCTCTTCTTTTCCAGGCACACCAATGGTTATCGGGCCTTCAGTCGGATTTGGATAAAGAATTATCTGACCGTTTTCATCTACAGAAACAGTCTCTTCATAAATACCCTGACAGGTTTTATCCGTGCGGATACTGATGCGGTTTTCTCCTTTTCGCAATGGTACGTCCACTGACGCTGAACGTGTTACAAACGTTTTATTATTTACCGAAATGTAATAATTCTCTCCTCCGGCTAAACTATATTGGGCAACGCTGTTTGCCGTTTTTACCTTTTGAACAGTTAACTCTTGCGGTTGACTGATTACTATTGAGAAATTCATCTGATAACCGGATAATGAAGCAGATGTGATATTGATATTATATGTACCGGCTGCCAATCCATTGAGACTATACGAACTGGAAGCAGAAGAGGTTTTACTATAACTACTTCCCGTAACTGTAACGGTATAGTTGAGTGGCTGAGCAAAGATTATACCGATAGTACCATCATTACTTTCCCGACAGCTACAGTCGGTAGCTTTCACCTGATAGTTGCTATTACTCATTGTAAAATTGGCGACCAATGAACGGGTTGAACTCACCGTAAAGGTATAAGTAGAATTCGAAGAAACAATGACGCCATTTTCAGTCCAGTTGGCGAAGGTATAACCTGTTGCTGCTGTTGCAGTTACAGTACATGATGATCCTTTACTGTAAATACCGCCTCCTTTAACCTTTCCTCCGGATAACAGATTTGACGCAATGGAAATTACAGGGTCGGTAGCCAATGGTTTTGAGTAATCACTGTTGTTGGTTACATAAACGTCGCTGATTACAATTGGTGAGTTACCAACTGACCAAATACCTACAATGTAAATGTGTGATGGATCAAATTTAGTGGTCGTAGTCGTACTTGTTTTGTAGGAATTTGCAAGATTGATAACCGCTTGCTTGGTTGAGCCAAAATCCACTAAAGTAGGTGTTGACCAATAACTGCTTTCATCGTATGCCCTCAAAGAAGCACCGCTTGATGTTGTGCTGCTTAGTTTTGCCACCAGATATTTATAATTTGATAAATCCAAACCGGTACTATAATTCCAACCACCAAATCCATATTGACCTGTAACCAACGTCTTTGTTGTAGCATTGAACGTTCCGGTCGCGTAAATCGAAGGATTAAACAAATCGCTGGTCAATGGGAAATAGGTTGAATTGACATGAATAGATAACGTCTTCGCATCACCCATACCACCTTGGTAGGAAACCGTTAAAGTCGCTTCACCATTGTTTTTTGCCACCATCTGTCCGTTTTTGATAGTCAGGACATCCGGATTGGAATTGGTGTAAGTGGCACTGAGGGTAACATCCTCGGTATGACCATCTTTATATACAGCAGTAATGGCAAAGCTTTTAGAGCTACCCGTCAGCAGATTTAAATCCGTCTTATCCGTTTTCAGATTGGTCAGTGTCAGTGTCTCTTCACTGTATCCGGTAAATGAATTGTCAAAAAAGGTATCTTCCGAGAAATCTTTCTCGGTTGAGAACCAGTCCACATCTACATAACCGCCTAAGGCTTCGGTTGCATAATTAAAGATACAGAACCTGTTCCCTACGAAAACCGACAGATTATATTTCATATCCAGCGTACCCACCTGAGTGAAGGTTACATTATCAGTGCTATAATAGAAATCAGCCTTATTGGTATTGTAATTAGCAATAGCCCTGAAGTAAACGATACTGTCTGTAATAGCCGCTCCGGTCTGTTGTGTCTGGGTGCCGGTATTCAACCATACTATGTTCTTTTGACCGTTTGTCATTTTCACACCAATGAATGCATACGGATCCTGAAAGACTGCTAATCCGACTAAATCGCCGTTGGCCATATTTTTGATGTGCATTTTCACCGTTCCGTAGGACTGGTTCTGATTAGCTGGAAAACCAAGAATACGTTGTGTAAGCGTATTTTTTGCTTTGGGAAGACTATCCGTTACGTTTGCCGTATATAAACGAAGGAATCCCGGACGTTTAACCAGAGACCACTTTGAGTTATCTGAATTGTGGTTCCACTCCCACTGTGGAGCAAATTTGTAATCACGGAAATTATCATTGGTTGGCAAATAAGTTGCCGGATAGGTTTTGCCTACATTCGGTTTGGTATAAGTGGTAACATCTTTACCGTTTACGCCGACAATAGGCCAGTTGTCAACCCATTTAACAGGTTCTAACATTGGCAATCGGCCATATGCTCCCTTATCGGCAAAAAGTATAGTCCACCATTCGCCGGTCTGAGTCTGTATCAAAGCTCCCTGATGAATGCGGTTACTATTGAATACCTCTTTTTCGTCATAAGTACCAAAAATAGAAGACGACCGGTAGCAAACCTGTGTGGCGTAATAACCTCCGGTAGTTGCATAGATGTAGTAATTGCCATTAATCTTGTACAGGTGGCTGCCTTCTGTTCCGGTATTTACGATTCCCGATTGTACATTACCCAGAGTTATGGCTTGGTCTTTAACCACGTTAAAGTCATTATCCAATTGGGCTATATGCAGGTTATTAATTCCATAGACGATATAAATCTTATCATCATCATCGAAGAATAGCCCCGCATCATAGAATGAGGACGATAATTTCTTTTTTGTCCAGGGACCTGCAGGATTTGTAGCGGTTAGCAGATAACTGCCTTCATCCAGGGTATTGAAATGGAGGTAATAAGTACCTTTGTGATATTTCAGGCTACTCGCCCACTGTCCATGGCTGTAACGGTTGCATCCATCCAGATTATAACAGTTGGTTGATTCGATTTTGTCCAATGGATTACTGCAATATTCCCAGTTTACCAGGTCTTTCGATTTCAGAATAGTAGCACCGGGGAAATTATGCATAGTAGTAGTGGACATATAATAAGTGTCTCCGACACGGATTACGTCTGGATCAGGAAAATCACCTAACACCACCGGATTGGTAAATGTACCATCCCCATTATCACTATGCGACAAGTTGGTATATTCGGGGTGAGGATAATTTACACTTGCATAGTTCTGAAACCAGTGATAAGCAGCCCACGGACAGGCTTCAGGATCATTAAGGAAGGTGTAGCTTTCGCCAGCAGCAGGAGCAACATCTTTAAACTGTGCCATCAGATTTGCATCTGTAAAAATCAACCAGCTCACATTACCGGTTTCGTCCATGATTTTTTTGAAATTGGCGCCAAATCCGGTTCCTCCGGCGGTACCGGTCAGCCCTTTACCCCACGAAGAGTTATATTTTGCATCGGCCCAGTCCATCTCGGTAACCATAATTGGCGCGAAATCGGAGACCGGTTTGATTTCGTCATCCCATGCAGCCTTAAAACCGTCATATCCGTTGATGGTCGATGTATTTCCACCATCCTGACTACCAAACCAACCCGGATAGACATGTATGGCATAACCGATATTATCTCCTTCTATTGGATTGATGGCAAATCCCTTGTATTTCGCCTGCCATCCCAATCCTGGAGCCCAGAGTATATTTGAGCAGCCGTTGGCTCGCATCGTATCAACTACAGGTTGTAAGAACTTCTTCAGGTTATCGAAATGGCCTTGCGAACCACTACCGTAATCACCATTAGGACCAAGAATTCTTACCGGTTCATTGGCCAGCTCAAACATGATGGCCGGATTATTTTTCAGTTTCGGGTGTTGCGACACGATATCCCACACTTTAATCAGGTATTTATTATACTCGTTACCAACGGATATGGTATCCGGACAAACACCGGGAGGACGCATAACAACATACAGTCCTTTCGAAATGGCATATTCAGCCATGGGGATAAATACCTGATCCAGATAGGTTCTAAATCGGCTCTCATCAAATGCCGAAATATCATTTTCACCTGTAGTATTTACCCCCGGTGTATTGGACCAATAAGGATCCATATGTAAGCGCATGAAATTCACTTTCCATCCTGCAGCTATAATCCCATCAATCTTACTTTTGTTGTAATTCAAACATCCCGCAACATCATAGTTTGTCCATTTTGTACCCTGTTCATTGAACCATGGACTGTAAGTTTGGGCAAAGCCGTGAAGATTTACCTTATTTCCGTGAGAATCTTTCAGATAACGACCTTCGATATGCAGCCGTGGCATTGCACTTCCCACCCAGGCATGCATATTCAAAGCCATTGCCAGAAATGAAACCGAGAGTAAGAGCCTAGTCAATTTTGTCTTCATGTAAATTTTATGATGTATGAATGGTTTATTATTATTTTCTGATAATCGTGTATGTTTTACCGGCTTTAGTTGGCAAATCGTATAACCAGGTCTTCTTCAGATTTACAGGTTGAAGCTTTGCCGAAGCTGAGATAAGAGACGTTTTCACCTTAACGGTTTCAAAAAAAGGATTTGAATTCTCTCCTGAAGCTGTAACCATTGACTTTCCACCGGCCAATTTAACTTCATTGGGTACCCGCAAACGGCAATTTCCTCCCAGATTGGATTTAATGACAATTTTCTGTACCTGATTATTTACCCAGGACACACTTACCTCAAAACCACCATATGATTTCAAACCGGAGATACTTCCCTTTTTCCAGTCATCGGGCAATGCGGGAAGAATATCAATAGCGCCATCGTGGCTTTGCAACAGCATTTCGGTAATACCAGATGTGCAACCGAAGTTTCCATCAATCTGGAAGGGAGGATGCGCATCGAATAGGTTGGGATAAGTACCTCCGTTATTACCGGAGTTTACCGGATCGACCAAAGTTAATTGATCTGTAATCAGGTTCAGTGCATGATTACCATCCAACAATCGCGCCCAAAGGTTGATCTTCCACCCCATCGACCATCCGGTAGAGACATCACCTCTATGAACTAAAACAGTGCGTGCTGCATCAAATAGTTCCGGGGTTGCTTCCGGCGTAATCTGATTACCGGGGAATAATCCATACAGGTGGGAAACGTGCCGGTGCTTATTTTCCGGATTATCCCAGTCCCCCATCCACTCTTGCAACTGGCCATATACACCAATATGCATCGGAGGCAGACGGTCGAGTATTTTCTGGAACTCAGCCATAAGGTCAGAGTCCTTCTTCAGCAATTTTGCCGCTTTGATGGTTTTGGTAAAAAGGTCAAACAAAATCTGGTTATCCATGGTCGTCCCGGCAGATAAAGCGCTGCTATGTCTGTCAGGAAAGTTCTCCGGAGAGATCGAAGGGCTTACCACTAACCATTTGTGCGTTGGCTCTTCGATCAGGAAATCCTGATAAAATTCGCAAGCAGACTTCAACACCGGATAAACCGATTCGAGGTATTTCAGGTCGCCATTATAGAGATATTTTTCCCACAAATGCTGCGACAACCAAGCACCACCCATAGGCCACAATCCGGCATTGGCAAAATCGACTACGCCACAGATGCGCCAAAGGTCGGTATTGTGATGAGCTACCCAGCCGTCACAACCATACATGGTTTTAGCTGTCTGTTTTCCGGTCTCGGAAAGTTCTTTAATCATTTGGATCAATGGCTCATGCATTTCCGACATATTACATTTCTCAGCCGGCCAGTAGTTCATCTCTGTATTGATATTGATGGTGTATTTACTATCCCATGCCGGATAAACGCTTCCGTTCCATATTCCCTGTAAGTTGGCAGGCTGGCCACCGGGCTGAGAAGAGGAAATCAGCAGATAACGCCCAAACTGGTAATACATCGAAACTAACGCCGGATCATACTTTTTGGAAAAATTCTGAATGCGGACATCGGTAGGCAATTTTGCCGCAGGAGATATACCCAAATCAAAGCCTACACGATTGAAATACTTCTGAAAAGCCGCAACATGACTTTTTAATATTGAAGAGTAAGGTTTTTTCTCTACAGCAGAAAGATAATTGGCACATTTCTCTGTTTCATTGGTTGACAGCGTTTTGTAATCTGTGAAATTCGTAGCAATAGATACCTGGATAATGACCTCATTGGCATTGATCACGTTGATCTTATTTCCCTCTATAGCCGTTGTTCCGCCAGTATTGATAATTCTGGCCCGCGCATCAAATTTCACCTGCCCCGTTACGCCTTCATGAGTTGAAGAAAGTCCGGTCATTTCGAGTGTTTGGGCATCCAGTGCTTTTGAAGTTTTTTGCAATGGGCCGTCGAAACTTGTGGTGAATGTCAGTTTTCCCGGCTTGTCAGCGGTGAGTCTAATGACGATCACCTGATCCGGTTGGGAAGCAAAAACCTCTCTTTTGAAAGTAACTCCGTCCACTTTGAAGGTGGTTGTAAAAACAGCTTTTTCAAGATCGAGCTCCCTGTAATATCCGGTATAGTTTTTATTCCCATTAAACGAGATATTCAAATCGCCAACAGTCTGAAACATGGAGCCATGCAACTGTTTTGCTGTAAGACCACGATTTGCAAGCATATCAGCACGTTGATAATCTTCTTTGAAAATGTAATAACGTACGGAATCAAGAACTGATAATCCGTCCGGATTATCATTCCGGGATGGTCCACCAGACCAAAAAGTGCTTTCGTTTAATTGGAGTTTTTCATTGGAGGGATCTCCGAAAACCATTGCAGCCAAGCGGCCATTCCCAATAGGTAAGGCTTCGTTCCACACCTTCGCAGGTTTATCATACCACATTTTGAGCTTACCACACTGTTGTGCTTTACCATAAGAAATGCAAAAGCAAAAACAGAGGGCTGTTAGAAGGATTGAATTTGATTTTTTCATATACTAATTTCAAGGATATAAGACTTCAAAATTAGTCACCTTTAACAGCATGAAACTTTCAAATATAGATTCTTAATTTCCAGAATTGGGTATTTATTTGATTTAAGAGAAAAACGGAAGGATATTGTAGAAGGGTTTTACCAATAGGTCACGTTATAAATAGAAACTGCCGGGACCATCTCAAAATCACCCGGCAGTCTAATTATCTGTCTGCAATCAACTTAGCATCCACAAGCCATTGAAACAAAGGATCCATCCAACCTCTACGACCAAAAACAAAGCCATGTCCGCCTTTGGGGTAAATGTGCATCTCTACCGGAACCTTATGATGGCGCAATGCCTCGAAATATCCGATACTGTTATCCACATCGACCACGTTATCATCAGCAGTATGAGTTATGTAAGCCGGTGGGGTATCTTCATTCACCTGAAGTTCGTTGGAAAACAAGTCCACAATTCCCTTTGAAGGATTATCACCCAACAACTGGCTCCTGGAGCCGCTATGAGTGAGTTTATCCTGCATGCTGATAACCGGATACACCAAAATCTGAAAATCGGGACGAAGGCTCGTATTATTGAGGTTCTCGATCAGGGATTTCTGGTAATGAGTAGCCTCGGTTGATGCCAAATGCCCCCCGGCGGAAAAACCCATAATCCCGATTCTATGAGCATCAAGGCCCCATTTAGCCACATTTTCACGAACCAGTTTAATCGCTTGTTGCGCATCCTGTAACGGGGCTATTGATTTATCATTCATCCTTGAGTCATCCGGCAAACGATATTTGAGCACAAAGGCCGCAACACCATTTTTTGCAAACTCTTTAGCCGTAGAAACACCTTCCCCCTGATATACAATGACGCTATATCCGCCTCCCGGGCAAATAACAACAGCTGTTCCGGTTGCTTTTTCCTTTTCCGGAAGAAAGACTTCCAGGGTAGGATTTGAGACATTACGGCACATACCCGATTCGAAACTTTCAGAGGTTATCGTTCCGACTGTTTTTTTCGCGTTTGGAATATCACCGCTGTACAATGAAATAATCTCCTGAGCACCTACCAACAAAGGGCTCAGGAGTATTATTGAAAACGCAAACTTTAGTTTTTTTATCATGTGCGCCAAACTTTACAGAGCTTTCTTTTTCTTTGCACAAGTGGTAAAAAAGTCAACCATCATTTGAATGTTCTTTTCATCATGTACACCTGGCCCGTGGTTTCCTCCGGGAACCAGATAGAAACTGCTGGGCACTTTGGCCTTTTGCAAAGCATCAAAAAGCAATTCACTCTGACAATGAGGCACGACATTGTCTTTGTCTCCATGGAAAATCAGGAATGGAGGGTCTGTCGGATCTACATAAGTAATCGGACTGGCCAGCAAGCACTTCTCTTTATTTTCCTGAATAGCTCCACCAATGTAAAGAGAAGCCGGTGACTTTGCATCGTTATGAATAAAATTAGTACCACCGCAAGAGTCCATGACCAGCATGTTTGTAGGTCCAAACCAATCGACTACCGCATCGACTGAGCTGCTGTATTTGGTAAAAGGGCCAACAGTCCCTTCAATATCAACTGTCGTAGATCCGAGTTTCTGCGTTTTAGTATTTCGGGATGTTCCGGCCATCGCAGCCATATTTCCACCCGAAGAGCTGCCACTAATCCCCACGAAAGAGGTATTAAAATGATACTTGGTCGCATTAGCCCGTACAAAGCGAATAGCTGCTTTGACATCATTCATTGGAGCTGGAAATTTAGCATCCATACTTGAACGGTGATTGGGGGTTACGACTGCAAAACCGGCGTCAAGCAAGGCTTTTCCTATAGTACCCATATCTGCTCCTTTGGATGAATTTGACATCCAAGCACTACCGTAAACGTAAATCACAACTGGATAGGTCGGCTTTTGTATCGCAGGCAAATAAATATCCAGTCGGTGATATATCATGGAATCGCTGGCATAGTTGACTTCTTTCCAACTTTTAGAATCAGACTGGCCAAAACTATGCAACGACACAATTAAGGCAAATAGAATCGAAACAAATCTCATATTCAACAATTTAAGTATTAAACGAATCAAATCCACAAAAAACGGTTATCCACCCGGGAAGCATAAGAAGAGCCGACATTCTTCTTTTCATGAATATCTCTTGACGCTTGCCCGAATTAGGGGATAGTGCAAATCTAATGATTATCCAACTATTAACCTCCAAATTACCTAAAAAGCATTGGTGCAAGTTCGCGCAAACTACGACGCCAAGTAAGAAACTCGTGCGCTGTATTTTGCGACACATACGATACTACATTAAACCCGGCCCCCCTCAAGTCGGTAACCGCTTTTTTGACGCCATCAGGATTTTCACGGCTCCCACAACTAATGAAAATCAGCTTGAGCTTTGATTTATCTTTAATCTCAGTCGGTGTATAAACACCTCCACTCAAAAGAGCATAATACGAAAATAAATCAGGACGAGCCAGTGTAATCATGTGAGTCTCCACACCACCCATCGAAAGCCCTGCCATAGCGCGGTTAGAAGGATCAGCAAGCGTACGGAAGTTAGTATCGACAAAAGGTATCAACTCATCAACCAAAACCGTTTGGAAAGGCTTGATGTCGAAATTTTTAAGTCCTCCGAATTTTACATCATTCGTCATCCCGTAAGTCATAACGATGATAAACGGTTTGATTTTACCATCGGCAATCATATTATCCATAATAAGGTTGGCATGTCCCTGATTACTCCAAGCTGTTTCATCTTCGCCCCAACCGTGTTGCAAATACAATACAGGGTAGCGTTTTTTGGGGTCTTTGCCATAACCGGGAGGAGTATAAATAAAAGCCCGACGTGAAGTCCCGGTGCTTTTGGATGGGAATAAAACCTGCTGAACATTTCCGTGAGGAACATCTTTCAGGGCATAAAAGTCTTTATCCTGAGCGGGAATCTCAATACCACTTTCCCAACGGGCAGAACCGTAAAAATTTAAAGTACCAGGATCGTTGAATACGCCACCATCAATAGAGAGATGATAGTAATGGAAGCCTTCGTCCATCGGACCTTCAGTCGTACCTGTCCACACGCCACCAGCACCCTTAGTCAGTACTGTACCTCCTTTTCCACCTAATCCGAGGCTCACACTAACACTCTGAGCCTGAGGCGCCACTACACGAAACCGGGCATAACCTTGTGAATTTACTTGCGGGTACTCCTGACCAGGTTGATTTTTTGTAGAAGGCTTGAAGTCTTCAACGATTGCAGGCTGATTAGTCTGAGCTAAACAGGCGCTTCCGGCTAATACAGCGATGAAAATTAAAGATAAAAATTTGTGATTCATCATTACTAGATATTTTTACATTTATAAAAGATAAAAAGATATGCTCATTTCAATACTTTAGTTACATAGCTTCTTTCACAACTCGAAACTATATAAACTCCGTTCTTCAATTCCCGGAGAGAGAGGGACAAACTCTTTTTCGAACTTACCATATTGCCATTCACCGTATAAACATCCACAAGTTCATCAGCAGAGACAGTGTCTATTTTAGTTGTTTCAACCCCGGTATTATCATTAATAAAAGAGTAAACGCCAAGATCTGCCACCATCATCTCTACAAAACCGGCAGGCAGTGTGAAGCTCAGTTGATATTCACCGTAATTTCTGATTGTCACGTCATAAGATGCCAGCGTAAAGTTTTTAGCCACATTATTCTGAATACAATTCACCGGTTGGACAGCTAAGCTGTAGATGTCAGTGTTATTATTTCTGTTTTTCAATTGCATTGTCAGGGTTTTGCCGACACTTTCTGAATTATATGCTATCACGCGAAACTTAATTTTATAACGTCCTGGCTGAAGTTGTAACGTGCGTTGTTTATCGAACCCATAAGTCAGTGATCCGGTTTGTGACCCCGACTGTAGAAGAAACCCATGTTGATAATCACTTCCATCTCCGAGCGTTATTATTCGCGGTCCACTGGTTACTATTTGATTGCTACCGTTGACACTTCTACTATCCACAAAGGTTGTCCAGCCAACGGGTACAATACCTTCTTTCTGCATCTGAAAATTCGGATTCCACTTCAATGTAGTGTCGCAGACATCGTTAAGTGTATATCGCTTTACAAAATTCCATATTTCCTTACTCGGATTAAATGTATCCGTAATAGTGTATTCATGCCCCCTGCCGTCAAGTGCATAATAAATATATTGAAAACTACTATTGGCGGCAGAATAGACACTCTTAGTATAAACCCCGAGCTTATCAGTGACTACCGGAACAGGATTACATCCATTGCGTATCACCCAATTGTCAACTACAATAGGCACTGAATCTACCTTTACAAACCCATCATATTTGCCATGAATGTGCATAAATGGGACAGGCCGGGCGCCTATGTAATAACGATGGTACTCATTCAACGGATAACCGCTCACCGACGCGAATGCGGCGAAAGTCTTGGCTGCAACATTTGCTGCATGATACGTCTCCATTCCTCCTATTGAAAACCCAGATAAATAAACGCGTGACTTGTTTATTTTATACCTGTCATACATGGTATTGATAATAGCCCTGAAAAAAGTAATATCATCATCAGTTGCCCCACTAACATCCCATCCGGTATTCCCCCCACCTCCGAGAATTGCCTGTGGCAGGCCATCCGGATAAACTACGATAAAACGGGCTGTATCTGCGATGGATTCAAATCTTGCGCATTGCTGCTGTGCTGCCCCATTCCCCCAACGACCGTGAAGGGAGATCATCAGCGGACTGTTTTCCTCGATATTCGCCGGGACATGAACGACCATTGTACGATTATTTCCTGAAACATTTATGCTCATTGTACCGTCAAAAACGGAATTTGTAGCGTAGGTGAACAGAATATTTAGACACATTACCGACATTAACACCATTTTTATCAGAAAAACTTTGGGTTGATTTAATTTGTTCATTTTAAATATTTGGTCAAGCATTAAAAATGCCAGTTTTACATTTATATTCTCGTTATACAATAGATAATCAATACATATCCTTTAGCGGTTACACTTGAAACTTGCATAAGAGCCACACGCTTTGGCGAATGGCTGAATATGCTCGCTTCTTATCTTTTCTCTATTTATGTAAGTTCAAAAAAAGTGGTAGTTTACAAATTACAGAATATCACTTTGAGTAAAATCCCTATTTATGAATTACCCGATGTCTCAGTCTTAGCTGATTGCCCCCCACCTCAATAAGTCATTAGGGAATCATTTTCTTATCCACTTTCCATATCGGATTCTGAGACAGCCCGCAAGGATTACCGGCAAACATTTTACCAGCTTCTGCATCGCCTTTCAGTTGCCATTTAAACCATGCTGTCGCTACTTTGGCAAATTCACCGCCATGTGGTTGACTGTATGTTCCTCCATGGCCCACTTCCATATTGGCAACAAATACCGGAAGATGATTAATCCGGTTGAAATCATCCATTCCATTACCATAGGCAATATCCTTTTCACCACCAAGGATATACAACGTCGGAGTATGCAGTTTCAGGAGATTATCTTTGGTCAGATTTGGCATTCCGGGAAATCCACCTGCTGCATTCACAAAGATTCCGCTGTTACAAATAACCGCAGTCGTGACACGTGGATCGGGGGCTGTCTCCAGAGTCTGCAAACCGCCGCACGACATGCCGCTCACGGCTATTTTTGAAACATCGAGTTTGTTGTATAAGGGACTCTTTTTATCGCTGTTCTGAGCAATGGCCCAGTTAATCGCATCGGTCATTTGTGAGGATGTTGATTTACCCCCACCCTTTTCACCTTCCTGCGGCATTGGGCCAATTGCTATTACCACGAAACCATGCGAGGCAACTTCAGACAGGAAATTAAGGTGTTCCCAGGGCGAATTGGCACATGCACCATTTCCCCAGGCAATTATCGGGAGCTTTTTTGCCTTACCAAACGCACTCATATCTTTCGGGCGAAAAATAGTGTGCGTAGGCAAACTTTTGTCGGCGTACATGATGGCGCTGTATGGGCCTGTGCCTCCATCTTCGATCGTCCTTACTGTAGGCTTGGTAGCCGAAGCCTCTGTTTGTGCTAGTGCAGGCTGAAAGAAGCCGATCGCTGTAAATGCGGCTAATAACCAAAACAAATTCCGTTTTTTCATTGATATATAATAATTTAAAAGGTTAGAATTTTATCCAGTCAATCTCTACTGGATTGTTTCCGGCATTGGAAAGTATAAGGCTATGGATCCCTTTTTTCATACCTGATATTTTCACCCTCATCGTTTTCCATTCGGCAGATGCCGGAACTTTAATTGTACTTACCATTCCAGCTTTTTTACTATCCTGACAAATCGTCAAAACACCGCCTTTGGGCGAAATATATTTTATATCCAACCACTTATATGATTCTTTATCAAAGGCAACACTATTGTACTGAATCCAGGCATCCTTTGCGGTCAAAACAGTTTTCCAGCCTTTAAAGTAGTCCAGCGTATCGTTATATGCGATTGATGCACCTTTATCACTGATCAGGTTATATCTATCCAGCTGAATTTCATCGGATGCTTTTGTCAGGCCTACTCCCCGTAAGGTCGGTTTAACTTTACGGATAGTTCCGTCAGCATTAAAGTTCAGGCTATCGATACGAACCGAACGATTTTTGTCAAATTTCGGAGACCAGTCGTTTTGATGATAAAAGAGATACCATTGATCTTTGAAATTCACAATGGATTGGTGGTTGGTCCAGCAATTAGTAGGCGATTCATCCATGATTACTCCGGCAAACTTAAATGGACCCATCGGATTATCAGCTGTGGCATATTCGAGGCGTTCGATGGTATTTTCGACATGCGGATAGGTCATATAATAAATCCCGTTGCGCTCAAACATAAAAGGGCCTTCCTTCAACCCTTTTGTAGGAAGATCTTTGATTTCCTGTGGTTCGGAAGCAAGCTCCAGCATGTTCTCTTTCAACTTGGCGATAGAAATCTTTCCCATTGCCCAAATCAAATAAGCTTGCCCATCCTTGTCTATAAAGACATTAGGGTCAATTCCGGGTACTCCTTTTATGGGCTCATCCTGTGGAAGATATGGACCTTCGGGTTTTTCCGCAATCGCCACTCCGATACCAAAGCCTTTGCGACCGTTCGCTCCTACCAGATTAGTATTGGCAGGAAAATAGAAATAATACTTTCCATTGCGTTCCACACAATCGGGAGCCCACATGCTGTAAGAAGTTGAATCAACCCATTTCACCTTCTCCTGGCTTACGATAACGCCGTGATCTGTCCAGTCGGTCAGGTTATCGGAGGAAAAAACGTGATAATCGGCCATACAGAACCAATCCGGACGAAGACCTTTGCCCTGTGGTGTCAGAATATCGTGAGAAGGAAACAGATACACTTTTCCGTTAAACACCCTTGCGGTCGGATCGGCTGAGTATTGATTACGGATAACCGGATTCTGGCTAAAAGCCAGAACCGGTATTATTATCAATAGAATAGTTATTACAATGTGTCTTTTCATGGATTATAGAATCAAAAGTTATAATTTAATTAAGAAGCAAAGATTGGAGCTCTTCTCCATATGATTTTCGGTAAAATCAAAACGGTTCCTAATGCGAGGCGTTTTTAAAAATCTGCGAAGCAAATTCTTTTAAATCTCTTCGCCATGTGAGCCATTCATGAGCAGTACCCGGTGATTCGTAATAGACATATTTTACACCCTGTTGATCAAGCATGGCACGAAAAGCACCTACAGAGCCTGGAAATGGCACCGGTTCGGTAGTTCCTAATCCCAACCAGAAAAGTTTCAGCTTACTATTTACCGCTTTGCCATCTTTAAAAGCACCTCCCATAAAGGTTGCAGGATCAATAGCAGATGTTGACGGATAATTGGAAGTTCCACTAAACCCGGCTAAATAAGAAAACTTATCCAGATTATTCATTGCGATTGTGATTGCCTGGTTTGCACCCATTGACAAACCGGCAAGAGCACGGTGTTCGCGATCGGCAATAGTGCGGAATGAAGCATCAATCATAGGAATTACCTCCGAAGTCAGCACACTGTCAAATGCTGAGAACATAGGCTTTTGTTTATCTGAAGAACCGCCGGCTGGTCTGCTGGCATAGCCGTTATCCATGACCACAATCATAGGTACCGCCTTTTTAGCTGCAATCAGATTATCCAGAATCAGGTTTGCTTTCCCCTGATTAGTCCATCCGGTTTCATCTTCGCCACTTCCGTGTTGCAGATAGAGAACCGGGTATTTTCCAGTGACATTTGCATCATATCCGGCAGGAGTATAGACAAATGCTCTGCGCCATGATTGGGTTACCTTGGAGAAATAAGGGATCTGTCTGACCTGACCATGAGGAACATCTTTAGCAGCAAAAAAATCCACGCCTTTTTCCGGTATTTCAATACCACTGGCCATGCGACTCATTCCATAAAAAGTCTGGCTACTGGGATCACAAACGGCCACGCCATCAATCAAAATCGAATAATAGTGAAACCCTTCCACAATAGGATCAGTGGTGATTGCCCAGGAGCCTTCCTCCTCTTTCACCATATCGTATTTTTTGCCCAAATCAACCTGAACTTTGTGCGCCTCAGGTGCCTTTATGCGAAACAACACCCTATTATCAGATAATACCTGCGGATATTGCGCACCCGGAATATTTGTAGAGGCCGGAACAGCTGATACAACACTATTTCCCGCCGGAATATTGCTATACTGATTAATCAAAGCAGTTGTAACCGGTTTGAACAATAGTTGTGAAAACATATAAAGGTTCTGTTTCCATACTTTGAAATCATGGTATCCACCAGGTATAACCTGATAAATGTGAGGCACGTCATTAGCTGCCAGATAATCATGAGTCCGCTTACTAAAGGTAATCAGGCCATCCTTATCACCACAGGAAATCCAGAGCAGTTTTAGTTGTTTTTTAGTTTCGGCTGGATTTGGCGCCAGTTCCTGAGGAGTCTTTGTATTCGGAGCAGAGGAAAACCCTCCTACCCAGGCGAATTTGTCCGGGTTACCAAGACCGAAATTCAACGATTGCCCACCTCCCATTGATAAACCGGCAAGAGCCCGATACGCACGATCTCTGATCACAGGATATTTCTTTTCAATGGATGGGATCAGGTCGTTAAGCAGGTCTTTTTCAAAAGTTGCAAAACCCTGTACTTTATCTGCGGTCATGATATTCCCAACAGCACGGTCATCTTTGATTGCGCGACCATTAGGTAAAACCACGATCATCGGCGCTACTTTTTTATCAGCATAAAGATTATCGAGGATTGCCTGCGGATTCCCCTGATTAAACCACTCTTTTTCATCACCGCCAATGCCGTGCAAGAGATAGAGAACCGGATATTTTTTTTTAGGTAAATAGCCCGGTGGTGTGTAAACCAGCGCTTTTCGAGTTGCACCTACGGTGGCAGATGCATACCCAAACGTATCAATCTTGCCGTGCGGAATGCCATTTCGCGAAACGTCAAATCCTTCAGGCGCTTTTTCAAAATTCTGACTTTTCACAGTACTAAAACCAACTGTAAGACTTGTCAGAAGAAACAATGCTAATCTTTTCATTTTTTCAGTATTTCTATTTATCTCATTTCAGTTGAACTCTGATACTTTTTCCCGTATAATAAACTGCCTTTTTCATTTGGCTCAATCCAGCTCCTTTACCTGCCGATTCATCGACAACTACGATATTAAATTGACGTTTTGCCAGACAACCGGGGTAAGCACCCTGACGATCTCCAATTACCAAAGTGTGAGTACGTTCACTCCAATTAAAAGGAATTATTGAATACTTCCCTTTCTCATAATTGTAGCTATCGCCTTCATCTTCATACAATTCAAACTTGCCATCCGCACCTTTATACACTCTGATCTCAAGCGCCTCCGAAGATTGCTGGGCTGAATACTGAACAACTTTACCCATTGGAATAATGGAACCTGCTTTGACAAACAGAGGTATTCTGTCAAGCGGAGCTGATACAACGACTGTTTGTCCTCCGACGAAGCGTTTTCCTGTCCAGAAATCAAACCAGGAAGCCGATTCAGGCAAATAAACACTCGTTTCTGTAATTCCGGGTTCAGTAACAGGAGCCACCAGAATAGACTTACCAAACATATATTCAAAGGGCTGATTTAGTGCCTTCTTATCCTCTTTAAAATCCATTACTAACGGACGCATGAGAGTGGATCCTTTTCGGGTAACTTTCGACGCTTCAGAGTAAATATACGGTAGCAGCTGATAACGTAGATTCAACATTTTGCGCATGTTGTCCTCCACCGTTTGCCCGTATTTCCACGGCTCGGTTTCGGTCATGTAGCCGTGTATGCGGAAAACAGGATTGAACACGCCCCATTGAAACCAACGGGTCAACAGTTCGTGGTATTTCTTGTCGGTATATTGCGACTGCCCCGGACGGAAAAAGCCTCCGATATCGGTTGTCCAGTAAGGAAATCCGGTGACGGAATAATTCAATCCTGCCACAATCTGACGTCTGTATGTATCCCAGGTTCCGCCAATATCGCCCGACCAGTTGATAATACCGTAGCGTTGCTGCCCCAGATAAGCCGAACGGGTAAGTATGCACACCCGCTTTTGATCGGATGTTGCACGCTGGCCTTCGTACACCGATTTACTTACAAAATAAGGATAGGTCAGGCGGTAGAAGTCACCAATGTCAAAGGTGGTCTTTTCACCTTTCAACGCATCGTTTTCAGGTTCTACGGCATCCATCCACCACGAATCCACACCGTTATCGAACATATTTGTTTTCAAAATATTCCAATAATCTTTTCGGGTTTCGGGATTGAAATAGTCCAGCCATTTGGTATTCGGGATAAAGCGGTTTTTAGCAACAAACTCTTTGCCTATATCCGAATTTTTATCAGGATTTGACCAGATTGAGATATTGAAATGAGCATTCAAATCATGCAGTTTTCCAATAAATTCTTTTGGATTCGGGTAATTCTTCTCATCGAATTTCGGTACACCCCAACCATTATTGCCCCAATATTGCCAGTCCTGCACAATCACATCCACCGGTAAACTGCGTTTCCGGAACTCTTCTATCGTTTCTACTAATTGCTTGCCTGATGAGTAACGTTCGCGACATTGCCAGAAGCCATAAGCCCATTTGGGAAATAAAGGAGCATTGCCCGAAAGCTTGCGATAAGCGGCTATGACATCGTCAGCCGATCCGGCAAAAACCACGTAATCCAACGATTTGGCAACCGGAGAACGGAAAGTTGTAGTATTTGACTGCGCCTTCCACGACAAACGCGGCGTGTTATCGGATTTACACAACACTTGCACCTGATGCTCTCCGGCAGTCAACTGCACCAACGCGCCGACGGTAGGCGGCAGCCACATATTGCTTTGATCGACAACCGGTTTTCCGTCAATGGCAACAAAATGACGGTTTCCCATATCGCCAAGGTCAAGGAAAAGCGAATATTCCCCATTCTGAGGGACACTGAACTTTCCATTATAAAGCGATTGGTTTTGAGATACTTTTTGAGTACCAGCTGTCGTGGTTACTTCCGCTTCCTGATTGCCAGTTGTTGCCTGCTCCTGTTTGTTCAGTGCAATGGCATTATCAGTAGGATTGAAATCGGTAAGGCCGTACTGGTGCCACAACAAACCGTAGCCCCGGCTGGAATAGATAAACGGAATCGAAATCTGGGTATTGACCTGAGTCAAACGACGGGCAACACCGCGCAGGTTGTAATGTCCGTCCTGAAACTGTCCCAAGCCGAAGATTGCCTCTCCCGCAGGAGAATCAAACGTTTGTTCGGCCATAAAGCAGGGTTCACCCTGAATTGTACCGGGCTCTAGCTTGCGGGAGCCGGCCGATTCATTTACCAAAGGCTTGCCGGTTGCATCAAAAAACGACAGCTTGCCCGATTGCTTATCAACAGAAACACTTATTTTAGCGACCTTCACTTCCACCGCAGTAGCAGATTCCTGCACTTTAAAAGCCGGTGTGGGGGCATTGGATGTAAACACAAGCTCCTGCAGGTTGTCTTCTGCACCTTTGTAAAACTTCACCCGCACACTGTTTTCAGTCAACGGATTAAGAGCTAGCGTGCCTTCACTTAGAGTCACGACTACTCCTTTTTTATATTGCGTGAAACTTTTTACAGCCTGAGCAAAACAAATTGCAGGAAGTAAAAAGGTTAGCAATAGTATTTTTTTCTTCATGAATGTAGTTTTTAAGATTGAATATGAATATCAGACAATCTACCAAATAAATTGTCCTATTTGGACTAAATGAGAATAACCCCGCACTGAGTGCGGGGTTAATATACTAAATAGATTTCGGTATCCTGTAAGATTGACGATCATTGCTTAGTTGGACTAACCTCGAGAGATTGAGAAGCTCACCATTTCGATAATATATTATTATACAATCACTTATTTTTAGAATCCCCATCCAAAAGAGGTTCGAAATCAAACCGGATAATAAAAAAGTCAGTCTTATTTCCGGTTGAATTTCCACCAGTCGAAATTGAACAATTCACGTCCGGCTGTGATATTCTGTCCATTGAAATAGAAATAGACATCGTGCGTGCCGGTTACCTCTTTACTAAGGTTAGAGGTAAAGGTGACAAACTTATCCCAGCCTCCTGTACGTGGCAGATTCACGGATGCAATGATTGGCCCCCCCACGCTATCGAGACGAGCCTCCAAAATGCCACCATCTACTCCGGCGGCTAAAGATGCCATAAAGGATTTTGGTGACTGACTTCCAAAGTTCACCTCACGAACTTTAATGTAGCCTTTCAAGCGAGTTGACGAAACATACATTCCATTCTTTGGACTTTGAGTAATGGCGCATTTATCAGACCAAGCCATTGTTTCAGCTTCCTGACGTTTGTACGGATCGATAAAGCCAACCGGTTTGGGACCTTCTTTCGTTGCAGTAACAGCAGGAATGGTACCATCAGGATTGTAGGTAAATTGTTCCACGCAGGCAGCACGTCCATAACTTCCACCGTTAGGGAGCAAGCCGCTATGATAGAACAAGTAAGAATTTCCCTTGTAGTCGATGATACCACCATGATTGGTAAAGCTGTTCAACTTTTGGTTTTCCATGATCTTGCCCTGATACTTCCAGGGGCCGGTAGGTCCATTGCTGGTAGAGTAAGAAAGACATTCACCTCCTTTGCCCATTCCGGCATACATTAAATAATAGAGATTGTTGCGTTTGTAGAACCATGGGCCTTCCACATACATATCTTTGTTCGGATTTTCAACGCTTTTGTTTCCTCTTGCGCCACCAAAAGACTCTACTGTAACCGGAACTGTTACAATATCACCAGAGTACGAGATCATATCTTTGTTCAGCTTCACATAGAACAAACTTCCATTTCCCCAATAAAGATAAGCCTGTCCATCGTCATCAATAAATACAGTCGGGTCAATATTCGACCAGCTGCCATTTATAATCAGTGGTTTACCGATTGCATCCTTGAAAGGCCCGGTAGGACTGTCGGAAACAGCTACACCGATTGCCATATCGTTTTTGGTACTTTGTGCACAAATATACCAGTAGAATTTACCGTTACGTTCGATACATTGAGCAGCCCAGGCACGATCGCGCGCCCACTTGAACGATTCGAGTGAAATTGGAGAACCATGGTCGGTCCAGTTCACCATGTCTGTACTGGAAAGAACACGCCATTTAGTCATATAGTAAAAGTCAGTTCCCGGAATATCGTCACCCACATAGGCATACACCGTGCCGTTATAGACCATTGGCGCCGGATCAGGGCCGAAATGAGACTGCATAATAGGGTTTTCTGCCTTTGCCCCCCCTCCGATAAGCACTAAAAGCAGTGCAATTACAATAAGTTTTTTCATCGTATATATTGATTTAAACAATCAGGTTAATAAGTTATTTAGCAGAAAATTTCCACCAATCGAAATTAAATGCATTCTCTTTCTTTCCTTTAAATACAAAGAACAGGTCATGAATGCCTTTAACAGATTTAATCTTGCATGTCAATGTTTTCCAACTTTGATCACCACCGGTATTGGCTACAGGCAAAGTGCCCATCAATTGACCATCTTTACCATCCAATCGGATCTCTATGCTACCACCGGAAGTTGCTGCAACGCTTGCCTGAAAAGATGCCGCACCTTTCCCAAAATCAACTCCACGTACTTTGATAAAGTCGCCGTTATCAATCTGACATACATTCATTCCGCCCGCTTTGCAAACTTCTGTTTTAATACCGCTTTGAGCATTAAAGGTCTCGGCTTCTGTACGGTCAAATGGATTGAGAGAAGCTTGTTGTTTCACTCCATCCGCGGTATTTTCCATCACATTAATGGTTCCATCAGGATTGTGGCTAAATGAGTCCAAGCAAATATTCCGTTTATAAGTCGGAGGAATGTTGGCCTGCTTCGCAACGATACGGTTGTGATATGCCTCATACCACACACCATTAAACTTGAAAATAGCCTGGTGATTGTTGTTGTCATTGAGCGGTGGCTGCTTTGAAATTACGCCGCCATATGTAAATCCAGAAATCGGGCTGATACTTTTCATATAATCAATTCTCATTTGAGCTCTTGGATTCGAAGAGTATGAAAAATAGTAAATACCATTTTCCTTGTGCATCCACGAAGCTTCAAAGAAATCCTGAGCTGTCAGCGGAATAGCCGGGCCATCAACGCTAATCATATCTTTGTTAAGTTTGATCACACGAACATTATTGTCGCCATTTCCACCGAAATACATATAAGCCTGACCGTCATCGTCGATAAAGGTCATAGGGTCGAAAAGCCACATATTTCTGGCCGGCATCACACCCGGAGTCTCAGAACTAACCAACGCTTTACCAATAGGATCCTTGAAAGGGCCTAATGGATTATCCGATTTTGCCACACCAATACCATTACCACCATTACCAAAATAGAGGAATATTTTCCCGTCGCGGGTTGCAGGTGATGGAGCCCAGCTTTTAGGAGCCCACGCTGCATCGCGCGGCACCTGAAATACGACACCATGATCTGTCCAGTTCTTCAGGTCGCTACTTGAAATACAGACTATGGAGTTCATCTGATAACTGCTTTTTTCGCCAGTAGGGTTATCATCATCGTTGGAACAATACAGATAGACTCTGCCATTATAAACCAACGCTCCCGGATCGGCCAGATAACGATGAGACGCTATGGGATAATCAGCCCAAACACATTGGCTAATCCCTATAAAAGAGAGAAGAACAATAAGAAAAAATCGAGTTCTGAAATAATTGCACATGGTTCTTATTTTAATTATTTGGTTAATTTCCACCAGTCGAAATTGAATAGATTTCCGTCTCCGCCTTTGAATACAAGGTATATATCATGAATGCCTTTAACGGAATTGATTTTACAGGACTGTGTTTTCCAGACCTTATCGCCACCAGTAGCTTTCACGGGTAAAATGCCGAGCAACTTGCCATATTTATCATCAACACGGATTTCAATCGATCCTTTAGACGTAGCTGATCCAACACTTGCCTGAAAGTTTTTCGCACCTTTTCCAAAATCAACGCTGCGCACTTTGATATAGTCTCCGTTACTAATTTCAGTAACGTACACTCCTGTTTGCTCATCTTGTGCTGTTTTCAGTCCTTCTGAAAAGGCAATAGTTTCGGCTTCCGTTCTTTTGTAAGGATCAACATTGGCTGCACTCTCGACAACACCCTTGCTTGTGGGAGTAATCAAAGGAATAGATCCGTCGGCATTGAAATTGAACGGTTCGATACATACCGAACGCTTGAATCCGCCTCCGCCCGGCAAACCGGCATCATGATAAAAGAGGTATGATTTCCCCTTAAATTCAACATAGCCGGGATGGTTGGTAAATGCTCCGTGGTTTTTAATCACGTGCATAATAGTATCGCCATACACCCACGGGTCAGTAGGACCGTTACTGGTGGAATAAGCCAAATGTTCGGGAACACCACCTGCCGGATAAAGCATGTAATATTTTGCATTGCGTTTGAAAAACCATGGACCTTCTTCATAGGACGCCGTACGGTTATCAATCTTTTTTGCACGATACCCAAAATTCTCATCTTTCAAATCTTCTTTTACAATACCCAAAGTTTGATCATAGGAGATCATGTCTTCATTCAACTTTACGTGCCAAAGATTAGGGTTTCCCCAGTAAAGGTAGGCTTGCCCGTCAGTATCGATGTAAACCGTTGGGTCGATATAGCCATAACCGGTAAACAAAGGTTTCCCCAACGCATCTTTAAAAGGGCCGGTAGGACTGTCGGAAACAGCAACTCCAATCGCGTTGCCTCCATTTTTCATATTTACAGGTAAATAATAATAGAACTTTCCATTTCGGAATATACACTGACCAGCCCAGGCATCGCCACGCGACCATTCAAACGTTTTGTAAGATAATACAGAGCCACGATCAGTCCAGTTTACCATATCGGTTGAAGAATAACATTTCCAGTCATTCATACTAAAGAAATTATTGACCGTTACGTCTTCATCATGGCTTGTATAGAGATAAACGGTCCCATTGTGCTCCATTGGTGCTGGGTCAGCGGTATAACTGGTTTGAATAATCGGATTTTCCGAATACGCTAATGCAAAGCACAATACTGCACCCAACAATAAAGAAAATTTCGTTTTTAAGTTGCTCGTTCTCATATTTTAAACTAATAATTTATCATTAATACATCTTATCAACAAGTGTTCATTCGCCAATTTCACGCCCGTTTCAATACCGTTTTCAGACTATATAATTTTAGTCCTCGCCTGATTTGAATTATTACAGCCCCAAAATTCCCTGACAATGACTCTTCAGTTGAAGTAGCTTTGAATGATTTAATTTCCTGGCCTAAACTGTTATATAAAATGACAACATCATCAGGAATAATATTTACTATATAGTTTTGGCCATTTTTTGAAACGATAGCTGGCGTCAACTCACTTTTTGAATCAATGACAGAAGCAGAAGTGGCATAAAACTTCCACCAATTCATGTTAAACAGGTAACCACCTCCACCTGTAAAGACAAGATAAATATCATAGATTCCTTTGATGTTTTCAATCGCGCAGGTCTTTGTCACCCATGTTTGCCAGCCTCCGGTATTCGTCACAGGACATTTACCTATCAAAGTTCCCGAAGGACTATTCAAGCGGATTTCAATATATCCACCACTACTTGCCGAAGAGACTCTTGCCTCAAATTTAGAGATGCCTTTATCAAAATCAAGTGCATTTATTCTAACCCAGTCCCCATTTTCGATATAACCTATATTTTTACCACCATCAATATCGTTGCAATCTTCGGATTGAATGCCTGATTGATCGTTATAATCTTCAACTTCATTCTTTACATATGGTGATCGGTTATAAACATTTACAGCTATGGTACCTGATTTGGAAACACCAATTTCCCCCCGAAAGTCAGCAGAAATAGTAACCGCCCCTTTACTTAGCGCAGTAACTACGCCATTGGATATTGTGGCAATCTGGGGTGATGGATTGAATATCGTTGCCAGATTGGTTACATTTTCTGTATGCCCATCAAGATATTCAGCAGTAATCACAACTGGAGATGTAGTTCCACACAACATTTCGAGATTTCCGGGATCGGTTAGAAGGCGGTTTACGGTTAATTCGCTATCGAGATTCTTGACAATCAGTTTCAGTTCATCCGTCATTCCGCCATAGGAAACTTTCACATTTTCCGATCCATATCCAGTTCCTTTGATTACACCGTTAGTTATTGTAACCAGTCCACCTTGCTGAAAACTAAAGGCTGCTTGCGACGTTACATCACTAGATGACCCATCTGAATAAATGGCAAGGACTTTGATATTGGAACTATTTTTAGCAGAAATAGTATCAATCTTATATTTTTCAGTTGTTGCATTGACAGCAATCAATTCCTTGGTTGTCGATTTTGGAGTAAAAATCCATTTGTCAAAATTAAACACATCGTCGGTTGCTGATTTAAACACAAAATAAACATCGTGTACCCCCGTAGTACCAGAGATGTTTGTTGTTTCATTCAACCATTCATTTGCCCCACCTGTATAAGTTACCGGAAGTGAACCAACTAACAATCCACTTTGGCTATCCAGTCGAACTTCGATTATGCCTCCACCCGTAATTCCTGCACCGGTTTCGCATGTCACAGAAGCAGAAAAAGCTGCTGCTCCGGCTTGACCAAAGTCAACACTATGGACTTTTATGTAATCACCGTTATCAATATCTGTAACGTAGATGCCGGCTTTATCGGATTTTGCAGTTTCTATTCCTTCTTCCCATACCATAGTCTCCGCCTGATTTTCCATATAAGGATTTACATTTTCTACGGCGGTTTGTACGCCTGATGTTGGAGCTATAAGTGAAATTGATCCGTCATTATTAAACTGGAACTCATCAACACATACAGATCGCTTATATCCGCCACCACCGGGTAATGCGGCATTATGATAAAATAAATATGACTTGCCTTTATAGTCAATATAGCCCGGATGATTTGTGAAAGCTCCTTTATCCGCAATTTGGTTCATAATAATATTACCATAAGTCCAGGGTCCGGTTGGGCCGGGGCTTGTAGAATAGGCTAAAACCTCGGGGACTCCACCAGCAGGATACAATAGATAATACTTATTATTACGTTTAAAAAACCAGGGGCCTTCCTCATACGAAGTAATTCTATCTGAAGAGTTGGTACGCGAACCAAAACCGCTAACCGTAAGCGGTGTTTTAACAACTCCAACTGTAGAATTATACGAAATCATATCTTCGTTTAGCTTTACATACCATAAATCAGGATTTCCCCAATAAAGGTATGCCTGACTATCATCATCAATAAAAACAGTTGGATCAATATATCCAGAGCCAATAAGCAATGGTTTTCCAAGCGCATCTTTGAACGGGCCGGTTGGACTATCAGACACAGCAACTCCAATTGCGGTACCACCATTTTTCATATTTACAGGAACATAGAAATAAAATTTTCCGTTTCTGTAAATACATTGCCCAGCCCAAGCATCTCCTCTTGACCAGGCAAAATCTGTATAAGAGAGAACTGAACCATGATCTGTCCAGTTAACCATATCAGTAGATGAATAACACCTCCAATCGTTCATGGTGAAGAAGTTGTTTATTGTCTTGTCTTCATCATGAGTCGTGTAAAGATATACCGTACCATTGTGTACCATTGGTGCGGGATCAGCAGTATAGTTTGTTTGCACTATAGGATTATCGGCTCTGCTCACCGAAATCGAAATGACGGTAAAGAGCAGAGCCAATAATGATAATTTTTTATTCATCTTTTACTTTACTATTGATTATTCAATTTCAATGTATAAGAGAATTGAGTATTATCAGACCATACGGTGTATTTTGCTAACGGTTGTGGGCCACAGCTGTTTGAGCCAACTCCCAGCGTTTTGGTAGAAACGCTCAATACAGTTGCCTTGCTGGCTGGCAAATCAATTTTGTATTCAACCGGAGACATCTGTTCGTCGGTATGAGGAAGAGCAGCCACCTGCATTAGTTTTTCGTCTGACAGGATCAATAGAGAAGGGAAGTCATTGCCGCTAAGTTTCGCCCAACGAACCTCTTCATGGTTGCCACGTTCCATCGGTTTTTCGTATTCGTATTGTTCGTTTACGCCCAAATTATAGATACCTACTTCTGCTGCACTTTTGCGGTCAGAGTAGTTTTCGAATGGGCCACGGCCAAAGAAAGTCATGCGATCGAGCTTTTTATCAAGCAACATGCGTACGCCGATTTTAGCCAGGTTTATACGGAAACCGACAAATTGAATCTGGTTATCAACTTTTATTGAGCCGTCGCCTTTCACCAGATATACCGCTGTGTGGCAAACGCCAAAGCCTTCTTTTCCATCAGCTTTTGTAGTTGAAGTCACTTTAACTGTCGATTTGTCAACTAGTTCAACTTTGAAATCAACCAGCGTATATTGCAGCGCATTTACACCAAATTTCTCCCATTGTCTGAACGCCCAGTCATCATCGGTACGGTGAGCCGCACGCCACAAGTGTAATTTTGGTGCACCATCGGCAGCCAACAGATTGATTCCATTTTTCACCAACTGGCTCATAAAGCCTGTTTTCTTATCAAAGTTTACAGAAAAATCAGATCCTGAAACCGTTGCTGTTTCCTTGTTTTGAACCAGTTTTATAGCTTGTGTAACTTTTGTGTCCACAACGGGCAATGTATTGACAGGTAGTTTAAACTGGTCTGAAGCCACTTCAAAACCTTTATCAGCCCAAAGCGTTTTTTCTTTTTGTTTGTATGAAATACGAAGGAAGTATTCCGCACCTGCTTTCGGTTGTTCTATTTTATAAGGAATATTTGCCTGGAAAAGCCCTTTTCCCCATGTAGGTCGCATTCTAAATGTACCTTTATCAATTTCTTGTCCGTTTTCGCTCAGGCTCCAGGTTGCATCAAAACCATCTAAGGAAATAAACTGGTATTTGTTTTTAATCTGAATGCCGCCGTTAACAGCATCAGTGAGTTCGGTATCGATCCACTGGAACGCTTTTTTCATTTCGGGATAATGAGGCTTCACGTTGTTGCCTTCAGTTGAACGATCATACGAAACCACTCCTTTGTGAATAAAATAATGATCGTTAGGAGCTTCGCCGAAGCCGCCGCCATAGGCTAATATAGGATGTTGAGGATCGCGCTTGTTCCACAATGCCTGATCCTGGAATTCCCAGATCGCACCTCCTAATATCTCGGGGTTCTCATCAAATGCTTTTGAATATTCATCCAGAGAGCCCATAGAGTTAAACATGGCATGCACAAACTCACAGATATAAAAAGGTTTGGTCATTCCCCAGTTTTTAACCATGTCAACATAATCTCCGGCAGTTCCGTACATACGACCTTCAAAATCTGACGGATTTTTGGAGCCTATGCCAAATCGTTCGTAATGAACGAAGCGTGTAGGATCGATGCTCTTAACCTTATTCATTGCAGCAACGAAATTGGAACCAACACCACCACACTCATTTCCGAGTGACCAGATAATCACCGAAGCATGATTCTTGAAATTTTCGACATTTGCCACATTTCGGTCAATAATGGCATTTTTAATCGTAGGCTCTTCATCAAACCGACCGTCATATCCGTGACATTCGCAATTAGCTTCGGCCACCAACCAGATACCCCACTCGTCGCACAACTCGTACCAACGGGGATCGTCGGAATAATGGCTCGTACGCACATGGTTACAATTGCCCTGTTTTATCACTTCGAGGTCGCGGATCATCTGTTCTTCTGTAACAGCATGTCCTACTTCAGACCAGTGTTCATGACGGTTTACCCCTTTCAGTTTGATGGGGACACCATTCACCATAAATACACGGCCTTTGATTTCCAGTTTGCGGAAACCTACTTTTGATGAAAGAATCTCTCCTTCCGAACTGGTCAGCACCACAGTATAAAGATTTGGAGTTTCAGCAGTCCATTTGGCCGGATTATCCACTGTGAATTTCACTGTCAGCTGTTCCTCCTGTTTTGAAGCAAGGGCTTTTCCCACAACACTTCCTTTGGCAACTGCATTTCCCGCTTTATCATACAATGTAGCTGTAAATGTCTGCGGCTTTCCGGCCTTATCGCCGTAGTTCTTCAGTTTTGCCAGAACCTCGACAGTAGCATTTTTATAATCCTTATCAAGATCCTGTTTTACAAAGAAATCGCGCATATGTACCTGAGGAGCGCTCCATAGGGTCACATCGCGGAAAATGCCGTGCAGGCGCCACATGTCCTGATCTTCCAACCAGGTACCCGAGCTATACTGATACACCTCCACAGCCAGCGTATTTTTTCCAGGTTTTACATATTTTGTCAGGTCAAAATCGGCAGCATTACGGCTATTGACGCTGTATCCAACTTTCTCGCCATTTACCCAAATAAAGAAGGCACAATCTACTCCGTTGAAAGTGATAAAAATCCGGCGGCCATCCCATTGAGTTGGCACTTCAAAATCCCGGCGATAGCTTCCTACGGGATTGCGTTCTTTGTATGACGTGTACCATTTTTCAGGTTCACTCATGATTCGGGGGTAATCCTTCTTAATGGTATATCCAAAATTGCGGTAAAAAGGCGTACCGTATCCCTGTACTTCCCAGTTGGAAGGAACCGGAATTTCTTTCCATGCCGAAACATCATATCCGGGTTTATAGAAATCTACCGGACGTTTTTCGGGGCTTGGCACCCAGTTGAATTTCCAGTTTCCATTCAGGCTACGGCATTGCGATGACGCAAGACGTTTGCCTGCCAAAGCCTCTTGCAGATTTCCATAAGGCATTAATGTGGCATGGTATGGTTCTTTATTGATACCCAGGCATTCAGGGTTTTCGATTTCAGCCGGATAGTCAATTCCCGACCGCAACTGCAAAGGATCTTGTCCGAATGCAGTCGTAAATACCCCCGAAAAACAGAGGAATAACAATACAAAGATTAATTTCAAGTGTGACATTGGTATTTTGAATAGTTATTTCATTTATCGAATGACAACGGTAGTTTTTTTCAGGTCTTTAGCATCTGAGCTATTGCCATAATATATTTCATATTCGCCCGGAGTAACCATCATTTTGCGTTGGCTCCAGTCGTAGAATTCAAAGGAAGAGGCGGGCAAATCGATAGTAACGTTTGTTTTTTGTCCGGCATTGAGACTTACACGCTGGAATCCTTTCAATGTTTTGAGCGGACCTTCCACATCATTTACCTTATGAACGTACACCTGCACGATTTCTGTTCCCTGACGCTTGCCTGTATTGGATACCGGAATCGTCACTTTTACAGCCTCATTCGCACTCAGCGTATTTTTATCGAGGGTAGCATTGCCGATAACGAATTTGGTATAGCTCAAGCCGTAACCGAAAGGAAATAGCGCGTCGGTCATGTAGCGATAGGTACGCCCTTTCATTGAATAATCCTCAAAGTCTTTCAACTGATCGGAACTTTTATAAAATGTAACAGGGAGTTTTCCCGAAGGATTATAATCGCCGAAAAGCACATCGGCAACAGCCTGACCTCCCGATTCGCCACCATACCAAGCTTGAAGAATAGCATCGCAGGTTTTCGTTTCAGGCGTTAGGGCGATGGCTGAGCCAGAACAATTGATGAAAATTACTTTTTTACCGGCTTGCTTCAATACTTTCAGGCAATTACGCTGAACTGCCGGGAGCTCAATATCGGTACGGTCTCCCCCTTTGAACCCGGGATACGATACCGGCATTTCTTCTCCTTCTAATTGAGAAGATAGGCCGCCCACAAAAATCACCTGATCAACTCCTTTTAGCTTATTCAACAGATCTGTGTAATCAACATCAACATCTTTTCCAAAGTTAAACTCGAGATTAGCCTGCCAATTATCAAGCTGAGCATATCGAATCGCGATCTTATATTTTTTACCGGCCTCCACTTTGAATGGGATTCTTGATGGAGTGGTTTTCCAGGTAGTGTACTTAACCAACGTATCACCGTTTACCAGCAATTCAAAAGAACCGGTAGCGCCACATTTAAAAACAATTTCTTCGCTACTTACAGGAATAAATTCGGTCTCGTAAAGCCCCGAAAAACCTTCCAACCGAACTCCACTTGCAAATTCATGCTGCCCGGCGGTAGTCATTTTTATCGGAGTTTCTATTTGCTGAGTTGCAACTATATCACCCTTCAAATCCTTGTTATTCCAGTAAGTCGCCTTAAATCCTTTTTTTCCATCGATAGAGCATTTGGGAAAATATGTTTCGGTTACTTTATCTTCTACCAGGTCACAACCTTTATCATAGATTATCCTATCAGCAGATAGTTTTGTTTTGATACCATCAAGAATAGTTATAGTCCGTACAGGTTTTCCATTGTAGTTACCCCACAACATCGTAGCATCTGTCGCATTAGGCCCAATAACAGCAATCTTTTTCGAAGATTTTTCCAGTGGAAGTATATTATTACGGTTTTGCAATAATGTCATTGTCTGACGTGCCATATCTAAAGCCAATTGACGGTGTTCCTGATTATTCACGACTGAAACCGGGATTTTAGACCATGGTACAATTGCAGCATCATCCATTTCTCCTAAGTCAAAACGTCCGACCAACACACGCAACAAATGCTTATTTATTTCCTCCTCCGAAATCAGTCCTTTTGAAACAGCTTCAGGAAGTGTTTTAAAAGGGTATTTGTCCCAGAAACATTCCACATCGGTACCTGCCAATACAGCCTTGGAAGAAGCATGAACCGCATCTGAAGAGACTTTATGAGTTGTATAAAAATCGGCAATCGCTCCACAATCTGACACAACAAGGTATTTAAATCCCCAATTGTCACGAAGAATCTGCTGCAACAAACGGTTACTACCGCAACAAGGTTCATCATCCAGGCGCTGATAGGCGCACATAACTTCACGGACATCCGCTTTTTGAACCAATGACTGAAAAGCAGGTAAATAGGTTTCCCATAACTCCCGGGGATCTACATTATTTACATTTAATGTATGTCGGCTCCATTCTGGCCCTGAATGAACAGCAAAATGTTTGGCGCAAGCCAGCAACTTTCTGTATTTGGCATCTTCCGGTCCTTGCAGACCTTTTACGACCTGAACTCCCATGCGTGAAGTCAGGTAAGGATCTTCTCCATAAGTTTCTTGTCCACGTCCCCAACGAGGATCTCGAAAAATATTTACATTGGGAGTCCAAATAGAAAGGCTCAGGAAACGTTTATTTTCCTCCCCTCTAATCATTGACTCGTTGTATTTGGCACGTGTTTCGTCGGAAACTGCACTGTAAATACGATATAGTAGTGCATCGTTAAAAGAGGCGGCCATCCCGATTGGCTCGGGGAATACAGTCACGTTATCATTGTTAGCTAAGCCGTGAAGAGCTTCACTCCACCAGTTAAATTTCTTAATTCCCAAACGAGGAATTGCGTCTGACTGATCGCACATCAGTGTCGCTTTTTCTGTAAGCGTCAATCGCGAAATAAGGTCTTTGGCTCGCGTTTCGGAACTCAGGTTCGGGTTTTGATAGGGCAACTGCTGCCCCCGGGATGTTGTAGCCAACAACAAAAAAGCAGACACACAAATGCCTTTTACAAAATTCTTAAACATTGTTGTTTCCATGTATATTTAATTAATAATCTATTTGTTAGTCTCAAAACAAGGGTCTCAGGCTGGCAACAAATCCTCCTCTCCGGAGCATATTAACATCTACTGATGATGATTTATCTACCACCAGATATTGCGCAGCGAACTCTTTATCGTGTTTGCCATCGGCAATCAACGTCAGCTTATATTTCACACCTTCAGACAGAAAGCCGAAATCCAGTTTTGTTCTCTTCTCACGCATGTTGTCAGCACTAATGCCTCCAATGTACCATTCATTGCCTTTCTGACGGGCAATAATGATGTATTTACCGGGATAACCGTCAAGCAGTTTGGTATTGTCCCATACATTCGGCACCTCTTTCAGAAATGTGCGGACTGCATCAGGCAGCGTAGAATATCCTTCGGGTCTGTCGGCAAAATGCTGGATTCCAGACTCAAATACAACGCTCAGAGCCAGCTCGTGTCCGTATGAAGTAGTGTGCGAGAACTGGGAATTGGTAAACGTTACCGGCGTATAATCCATCGCGCCGACCACGTTACGGGTAAACGGCAACACGGTGTTATGTTCGGGTGCCGTCGTGGTGAATTCGGGTCCGTTATTATACCATTCAGCTCCGCGAACACCTTCGTATGTCATCAGGTACGGATAGGTCCGCGCCCAACCTCGTGGCACCAAACAACCGTGGAAATAGACCATCATCTGAAATTTTGCAGCATCGTCCAGAATATCCAGATAATACTTAATCATGTCCTGCTTTTCGCTTTCAAAAAAGTCGATCTTCACCCCTGCTACTCCCAGATTCTTCAGTTTGGCAAACTCTTCCACGCGGTTTTCATGGGTCAGCATCCGGTCTTTTGGCGTAGCCGACACCCAGGTGTGATCTCCACCTGAATTGTACCACATCAGTGGTTTAAGACCTTTGGATTTGATGTATTTAATCGCATCTTCCAGTTTTCCGCCATTGCCCATGGCATCCCATTCCCAATCAAGCAAGGTGTAAGGCCAACCCATCGCTGCGGCCAAATCGGCAAACTCGCACACGGTTTTGTAGTCCTTTGTACCGTGATTATCCGACCAGTAGTTCCATGAAGCTATTCCGGGTTTGATCCAATCGGTTTTAGCTACAACAGAAGATGGACAAACATCATCAACCAACGTTGATTCCACAATATCGGACAACGCTCCGACGATGATAACACGCCAAGGCGATTTCCAGGGCAAAGTAACGGTCGGTTGGGATTCTCCTTTTCCGCGTCCATTCCATTGGTCTGGAAAAGTAATTTTATAATCAGTGCTTTTTCCGGCATTGGAAAGTTTTGACCCGCAGTAGTTACGGTCGAGACCGGCTTCGTGAATCAGGTACCAGCACGATTTGTCAGGAGTATTGAACAGCGCCGGATAGCCCCAGTCCTGCTGCACTTTTCCATCTGCCATAGGAGAATAAAGCGCTTCGTTAGCCGGGTTGTATTTTTCCAGCCATCTTTTGGTACTATCAGGTATGGAATAAGCCGTAAGTTCGTCTTTCACCACAAACGAACCGGATTTTTCTGGAAATTCGTAGCGGAAAGCAACACCATCGTTGTAAGCTCTCAGAATAAGGTTCAACTTCGCCTTTGAAGGAGTTTCAAATGCAACTGTCACTTCGTTGGCTGCATTGGTACAATGCGCACGTTTGCCATGCAAAACCGTATATTCTTCATGAATCAGGGTCGGTTTACCCGTCTTGACTAATTTCAGCGCTTTGGAAAAATCCTGGTCGCTGCGCAAAAGGCCAAGTTGAATTTGTGGAATGACAGTTGTTGATTTTCCTTCAGCATTATAATCCACCGTCAAATACCAACCTCCGGTATTTGCGGTGTTCGACTGAACACAAAGTGTTACGCTAACCTTCTTATTGGGAGAAGTTACAGCTACCCGCTGAGACAAAGCCGACAAACAACTGAATACCCCCCAAAAAACTATAATATAATTCTTCATTTATAACGTAGTATCTATTAAAAGCCAAGATCAATTATTTTCTCCGAACGATAATTTTTGACAGACAAGATTGAACATCGTTGCTGATTCTCACCAAATACACTCCATCAACGATGTTTACAGGCAATTTAATCTCAGGGGCATTATTGTTTGTCAGATACAATTGTTTACCAGTCAAATCAATTATCTCCACCTTTGTATATACAAAATCACCAGCCTGTATCACAATCTTATCGTTTACCGGATTAGGAGACACTGTAACAGACTTAACGTTTAATTCATTTACCCCTGTTGACTTGACATTTACATTTATAAAATTCAAATTGAATCCACCGGAAGTCGCGATTAGTTTTAAATAATGTTTCCCATTCGGAATATTTACAGTCGCATTAACAGACTGGAAACTCTGCCAGTTAGCAGTGTTAGGAATTGTAATAGTTCCTGTCTTAACACCATCAACATAATAATCAAATTTACAGCCGTTATACGGAGACGCTACTCTAAACGAAAAATCAAAAAGTGAATTTGTCAGAGTATTATTAATAGCATATTCCATCCGGTCGCCAGTATCAATCCAACCGACATCCTGTCCACCTCCGGTATCACTTGTTTGCTCTGTTTGAGTTCCGGATTGTACGGTATATGCCTCTGCTTCTATTTTAGCAGGTAATTGAACCCAGGCCGGGGGATTCATTCCATTTTGCACAGAAACATTATTAAAAGCCGTCAATGGTCCTTTATCAGCAGAAACAACATTACCCGGAGTGTAACCAACTATTACATTATCCCCATAGTGAATACTGTTATTTGAAATAGTCAAGTTGATTGTTTTCATGTAAGCAGAGCAACTTTTCAACGGAAATGTTGTGCCATTGACCTTGACCGAAAAATATTTATACTGGTCACTCGATACAACCATAGGTTTTGAAAAAGATAGAGTTATCGAAACCCCATCAGTTTCAAGTTTACCAGATTGTATAGTTACAGGTAATCCTTTAGAGAAATTGTTGACTGGAAGATCCACAAATGACTTTAACAGCCCATTATCTGTAGTTGAAATATTATTCCCTGAATAGGATAATGAAAGAGAATAATCAGCATAAACTTTCTGGCTTAAAATGAAAATAAGCTGCGTCGGGTCATTTTGAGATAGAATACATTTATTAAACGGAACTTGAAGTTTTCCATTATAAGTAGCATTCAAAGCAAGCGAAGACAAATCATCCGGCAATTTCATTGCCATATTGAATTTTACAAAAAGAGAATCACCTCCAACATTGGTCTTGACTTCAACCAATTTAGGTGCTGCTCCTATAAGATTGTTATCGACTGAAACATTACTAAAAGCCGACAATGCTTTTTGATATATTGATTTTACATTACCACCACTATAAGACAGTTTTATATCATTGGTCTTTTGAATACTATTAACCAGATTAATCACCAACTTAGATGTATCTTCCAGTGCAATGCTGCTGATTTGAGCTGATTGGTTGTCAACCATCACTGAGAATCCGGTAAATGGTTGTGAATTGATTAGTGATTTACTAAGTCTTACATTAATTTGATTCGGATTGTTTTCAGTAACACAGGCTGATACAAATCGGGGAACACCGTAACCTAACGAGTAGTTTTTACAAAAATTCCAGATCTCCTCACTTGTATTCACCCCCGCAGGATTTGATGAATGCCAGTGACCTACCCCCTCAATACGTAGAAGAACTACACTTACATTGTCAGTTCCTGGTCCCCAATAATATTTTGTTGCGTTTGACGTTGGTTTAGAGCTTGGGTATGGTTGCGTAACCTGAGCAGTAGTAGGACAGCCATTCCTTTTAACCCAAGCATCCATGCAAGCCTGCACGCCACTAAATGGAACCACATCATCTGACGTTCCGTGGGTATGGATGATCGGAATTGGTCTCAAGCTATTGGTATTTGGGCCGGACATTAAATAACCACTTACCGGAGCAAAAGCAGCAATTTTATCAGCTATCACGTTTGCTGCATGATAGGTCATCATTCCTCCCATAGAAAATCCGGAAAGATAAACGCGATCTCTATCAATAGCATACCGATTAGCCATTTCATTTATAATAGCCAGAATGAAATCTGTATCAGAGTTTCCCCCAAGATCCCATGAATTATTTACTCCGGCAGGATAAACCACGACAAAATTATTTGCATCAGCAACTGTTTCCCATTGTGTCTGATTTTGCTGGTATGTAATATCCTGATTTAGCCCGTGCATTGAGATAAGCAAGGGCCTGTTCTTTACAATACTTGAAGGTGCATAAACCAACATTTTCCGGGTCGTTGTTCCTACTTTCAAGTCTTCTATCTGTGCTTTCAGATTGAGTGAAACGAATAAAAAGAGAAGACCAAAAACGATCGAAATTCTAATGTGTTTTTTCATTCTAAAATAAATATCAGTTATATGTATTAGATTTGTTATTATGTGATGTCAGACCACCTCTATGAAATCTGCATCTTATCTATATTACATGGAAGATTCATTTTCAGACATCAAAATAAGTTGGGGATGGAGCTTTTTATAGTCCATCCTTTTCAAGGCTTATCTATTAAATGACACACATCTATTTAACAGAAGTAAATTTATAGAGTAGCACCCCATGAGCCGGTATCTTTACTGAAAGAGCGTCATTCCATGTTGAAACTTTGCATACATTTTTTTGTCTCCACAAATCACGGACAATCTGCTTGCCGGATATTCCGAGTTTTGCAAAATCTTTGTATGACAAGTCAACTGAATCAAGGCCGAAATTACAGAAACCGACTGCTTTGGTACCATCCTCTAGTTCTTTTACATAAATGCGTAACTCACCGATAGTTTGCAAACAGGTAGCCTGTTTTCCCAATGAATCCTGATTTACCTCGATCACCTCGTCATTGGTCAATAGATTATAGGTAAAATCATCCAATTGTTCCATATCGCAACCGATAAGCAGCGGTGCTGAAAACAAACTCCAGAGGCTGATGTGAAGGTATTGTTCATCTGGTTTAAGCTTACTTTTGTGAGGATTTCCCCAACCTACAGTACCCACGACCAACATATCCGGATCATTCCAGTTGCCCGGTTTTGCCCAAGCTGCCGACTTATCCTGATCAAGTGCTATGTTTTTTACACTTACCCAGGTATCGGTAATATCATTGGTGGTACGCCAACAGTTGCCACTCACTGAATCGCCCCATTTCCAGACATCCGACATACCATACTGGCAAAGGCTGTAAACAATATCGCGAGGCTGCTTACGAAGGTAATCGCCCATTACTTTATATGGCTTAATAGCAGTATTCAGTTCATTTCCTCCATTATATGATAATGAAGAAACCTTGTTCGGGTCATTTTCAGGCAGTCCATTGATCACATTACCATAGCTACACCAGTCGTATTTCAGGTAGTCGAAACCCCATTTTGCATAGCTTTCGGCATCCTGTCTTTCGTAACCGAAACTTCCGGCACAACCTCCGCAGGTCCATGGACCGGGGCTGGAATACAAGCCGATTTTCAGGCCAAGACCATGTACATAATCAGCAAGAGCCTTCATGTCGCCAAAGCGTGTGTTGGGAATAATATATCCGGCTTCGTCACGAAACTTGCCACGCAGCGAAGGGTCTTTCGAGTCACGGTTATTTTCCCAAAAGTCATCTACGTTAATATAACTCCAGCCATGATTAACCAATCCGCTTTTTACAAGCGCATTGGCTGCCCGTTTTACTTTATCGGCAGAAACTTCATTCGCAAAGCAGTTCCAGCTATTCCAGCCCATTGGAGGTGTAAGTGCAATACGATCGCCGCAAACGATACAAAGGCTTCTTTGCGCTGTTCCTTTTGCATTCTTAGCGGCAAGGGAAACAGTATAAGTACCAGTTTGAGATACCTTACCTGTTATGATACCCGTTTTCGGATTTATAGTCAACCCTTTAGGAAGCCCTTTAGCCGAAAACGTCATTGGACGATCCCCGGTCGCTGTCACAAGGAACTGGAATGGGGAACCCGGACGCACACCATAAACCTTTGGGCCTGTCAGTTTGGGTGTAGCTAATGCTTTAGGAGTAAGAATATAGGGTACATTTGAAACCGGACTAAATGTTTTCAAGGTATTTGCTCCATTGATTTCAAATTTGGCATTCGCCCAATCGGCATGGTCGTAATAATTACCGTTGCCGCCATCAGCAACGACCAACTCAAGTTTTTTCACACCATCAAGAGTTACATTACATGATTTTGCAGCATCCCCAAGACGCATAGTTCCGCTTGACCAGATCTTCTTGCCATCGGCATACAATTCAAAATCAGCAGCCGGATCGTGTCCTTTTACTTCATCATCGATACCAACCTGAGCAGAAAACGATTTTGCTTTACCATCTAACAATACGGTCAACGAACTCACTGCATGCGTTCCGAATCCTCTTTCGAAAACCTGACCAGCGATAGTCATTGGTTTACCATCGAGTGATTTGTTCTTGGAAGGCACTCCGTATCCTTGTGTGGCTGCACTAAGATCAAGCTGATCCAGCCATACAGTTTGAGCGCTGACACTCAATGTAAATAAGAAAAACGCCATGGCGTATAAAAATTTCTTCATCATTGTTTTGTTTGATTATTAATAAGTTTTGGTATTTATGTCGCTTCTGTCTGATTTTATAGTTAGTTGAGAATTCCAATCAGCAAGAGTTTTAAACGATTTACGATACCAATCTACATACGTCTTAAAATAGTCCCCTGCACTTTCTGTTGAATCAATTTCTCCTTCAATACTCCAACTCCAGTCAGGAGACAAATCGAGAAAGATTATTTAGTCTGACTTGTCTCAATAACAGCTTGATAGGCTGGTTTTGGATTCAATTGCCCATCGAACAAAAGAGCATCCTGTCCACGTCGCCAGGAACGGGTGTCGCTGAGGCCCCATAAAGTTACTCGTTCGATTACGTCAGCATGACGCATGAAAATCTGGAATAGCTTTTTATATACTTCAGCCTGCTTTAGATAGTTCTCAGCCGGAATTTTTTTATCGCCCTGATTCACACCAAAAGCACCACTGTTATCACCCGTTGCAGTTACATCAAGCTCTGTGATAGAAACCTTTAGTCCCAGCGATGCGTAGTTCTCGATGGCTTTTTCAACATCGGCAAGATTAGTATCCAAATGCCAGTGTCCCTGAATTCCTACACCAGTGATAGGTGCGCCCTCTTTTATGAGACGTTTAAGCAGCAACAATGAGCTGGCATGTTTTCCTTTGTTTTCAACCGCACCCTGTTCAATGTTGTAGTCGTTGTAGTACAACTTCGCTTTAGGGTCGGCTTGATGCGCCCATTTAAATGCTTTGGTCACTACTTCCGGCCCGACAACCTTATACCAACTGAAGGTTCTAAGATTTTCTGTCGTTCCGTCACCACCATCAGCAATGGATTCATTAAACACATCCCAACCAATGATACGACCTTTATATCGTCCTACCACGGTTTTAATATGTTTCTCCAAACGTTTCAGTGCGACTTTCTTACTTGCCATTTCGCCTTTAATGCTGCGGGCCCACATTTCATCCATTGAGAGATGCGGTGCTTTTGGGTCAAAACCCATTCCTGGTCGTCTTGCCGGTTGAGTTTCTTCAGTCTTCGGGTTTACTGCTTGAAAAAACCATGTTGGAGTTTGTGAGTGCCAGCCCAAGGTATGTCCCCAAACTTTTAATCCGTTTTTCTCACACCAATCAACCATTGCATCGGTGGTTTTGAAATTATAAGTATTTTCAGAAGGATGAATTGGCTGCGGTTTCATACAGTTTTCCGGCGTAACAATGTCGTACTGCGCTTTAATACTTGCCTGATAGGCATCGTTATTCGAGGTCAGATCATCAGCGCAGCCGATAAGAAATTTTCCAGCAAATGCTTGTTTTAGAGTCTTCTGTGACAATGTATTGTCCTGGCTATATACAGAGACAGCCAAAGTCTCGATCAGGATAAAACCTGCCATAAAAATTTTTCTCATCATAGTTTATCAGATTTATATTTGGTTATTATTTATCTATTCAATAATTCCTCATTATAGCATATACGCCATAATATGGATTGTCAATATCCAAAAAGGTTTAAGACGGCGGATATGTTTCATATAATATTTATACCAATTAGCTATTTAACAACCAGAGCATCAATAGCTACAGGCCCTGAACCTATATTAACAATACTAATGTGATGCTTTCCAGAGGTCAAACCCGATATTTCGCAAACTATCTGCTGAGGTTGTCGCACTCCATTATTCGACAAATCAGCTGTTGCATGTGTCTTACCATCAATCATAACCTCAATTTTCCCAGCCCCGACTTCTTTTGGCGCAATTATTTTAACGCTTGTCCCCATAAATGAACAACTCCACATATCACCCGGTGTTTCACTGGTAGTCAGGTCATTATTAAAATCACCGGTACCCAAATTGCATTTGCGAAGCCATCCGGGAGCTTTTGCTCCGGGATCATCATCATTGATCCAGCCTTTATCGTGTGTGATACGCAGAACCCGACATTTTGCTGCCAACGATTGGTCGGTAATTCCGGGCAGTGCTTGCGGCGATTTTTCAGGCGTAATCGTCAATCCTTTGTCATCCTGAATAAATTTTATTGGGGTATCCGATCCGAGTAATTCGACTTTGGAAACTTTGCCTAATGTTGCGCCGTTTATGTGAAGTGCCGAAAGTGTTATGGGATTACCATTCCAGTTTAAAAGTGTAGCATAAAGTTTTCCCTGACTGCGAGTGTATAGAACGGTACTATCACCAAAAATTTCATACGGACGCGAGCCATACACTGCTTCTCCATTGATTTTCAGCCATGCACCAATATCTTTGCAAATGCGAATCACTTCAGGGTCGAGATCACCACGTCCATGTTGGGTAATATTGAGCAACATCGTGCCATTACGCGATACATTCTGCATCAATAGTTCAATTATTTCCTTGGCATTCTTATATTTCTGACCGGTTAAGTAATGCCATTCAGCGATACTGGTTTCAGTTTGGAAAGAATAAGCCGTAATCTCCGATTCGATGATAGCCTCAGTACTCTTTACAAGAGAGCGATCAACAAAAGGAAGCAACTGTGGGCTATTTTGAAAACTATTATATGGCCCCCCTACAGCTTTGAGGTTAATCACCACATCCATATTACCACTATTCCACTGTAATGATTTGTTGTAGTAATTTGCAATTAGTTGAGGGGCAAGAAAACCCAATCCCATTTTTACACCTAAATCAGTTTGCGAGTCTCCTGCATGTTCATCAAAGTAAATCATATCGGGATGATACTTTGTGATGGCATCATCAACCCGCCACATAAACTGATTAGCATACGGTGAAAGCAGCGGATCTTTTTTATCATGTTTCGAACCGTAAAGATCGACAGGATCCATGCCTTCCCACCATGTTCCTTTACCATCAAGGATAGTTTGAAGCGCGTCGTAAGGAACACCTGCCTTTGGCCCCGTTTTATCGCTTGTGTAACGTACTGTCATAAACTGTCCCCAAGTCCGTCCCGGAGTATTATGAAACCCAATTCCAAATCGCAACCCGTGTTGACGGGCAATTTTTTCCCATGTACCGACAATATCTTGTTTTGGACCCACATTTACAGAATTCCATGGCTGGTATTTGGAGTCCCAACAATCGAAATTATCATGGTGTACTCCCATGGCCATAAAGTATTTTGCACCCATCTCCACATACAAATTTATTAGCTCTTCGGGATTCCATTTATCAATCACCCAGTTTTGACAAATATCCTTATAACCAGAGTCTGATGGATGACCAAAATGTTGCACCTGATAATTATATTGTTGGCTATTTTCCATATACATACCCCGAGCATACCAATCGCCTTGCTCAGGCATCGATTGCGGATCCCAATGCGACCACGCCCCGAATTTAGCTTCTCGCCACCAGTCTGGTACAGAGTAAATCCGACTTAACCCTTTCCAATCGGCAGGATATGGACCTTCACTCACCATCAAAGGAGACAAATTCCAGATATCGGACGGTAATCCTAAATCGCCTTTTCCAACAATTATTTTGTCGATATTTACAGGAGTATCATTCTCTTCTAATTTTATGGTTATTGATGCATTCCTTGGAATTTCAATATCAATAATTGAAAAGAGAAAAGATCCTGTAAGAGCACCTGATGAGTGAACATTTACTTTTCTTACCTGCTGGTTATTAACTACAATGCTGATTGTACCAACTCCTAAAGAAGCATATCGAACCGCTAATTTATTAGCAAGTGGCATATTAGAAAATTTCAGACTTTGGCCCGGTTTGGTCAAACTAACAGCATATCCTCCTGAAGCCTTAGAGTCTGATAATTTTAATATTTTTTCTATCGATTTTGTAGCTTCAGCCTCATAACTTCTCACCTGGCCTGTAATCTGAGACAAGAAACCTGATACAAAAACTATTAAAAATGATATTAGTACCCTCTTCATGAGTGTATCTTTCTGTTTATTTAACTAAATAATACAAATTCGCAAGTAATTATTTATCGTAGCGGACTGATTCTGTAAAGCCCAGCACCATGTTGTTTTAACTCCCGACCAAACGATCCGTTAAATACACCCAGATCCTTATGCGCCCACACGTCATATACTTTGGCTTTACCTTTTATGCCAATGGATTGAAATTTCACTTTTACCTCAGCTGTTTCGGGCAAATTCATAGCGCCTTTATCAACAAGCACACCAAACACAACCGAGCCTGTCTCCTGTGTCACATACCCAGTAGCAGAAAAAGTATCGTAACCTTCAGGTAATTGGTAAACTATCACCGACTCAGCATGCGCACCAATTCCTTCGACAGTCTTATCATTAATGACGATTGGCCTGTTATCACATGTGCGGTTCACGTGGGCTTCACCCCATCCCGAAGTGGCACTTAACCACTTAAGATCAGTCAGTTTCAAATCACCTTTTGGTCCATGCAATACAGGATCAGCCCAAACTATATGGTCCCAATCAAATCCGTTACCTCCATCCTTTACAAACAAAACAAGCCTTTTTCCATCTTTAACCGAAACCTCAACCTTTTGAGAGCTACCCTTACCAGCTATGACAGGGCTTGCATAATCAGCATTGTTAAAATCAACATTATCCCCTTTGCTTTGCGCATTGAAGAGAGCGACATATTTGTCTTTACTATCAGGTTTATCAGCAGTCCATACAATCAGATTTTTATCACGAGATACCTGACGGTTATTCACGCTATGCTGATTCACTTTCAGCATCTCTGGGTTTGTCAACATTTCTTTGGTAAAACCATCAAGCTTAGTCATATCTCCTCCGAAAATCAACGGCGAACGGCCGATAGCCCACAAGCTCATAAGGGTGTATTGTTCATCTTTAGTAAATCTTGTTGGTCGGTTAAATTCAACCAATCCGATAGGAAGCATATCTGCATCGGGAAAATGGCCCGGTCCACGATACGGAGTCCAGGCATCCATCCGTTCAAACATAGCCAGCAAAGCACCCCAGCGATCCCAGAAATCGTCAGTAATACGCCACATATTAGCGTGATTCATAACGTGTTCACCCATCTTGACCGGCGTTGCACCTGGTGACAAACTTAATACGATGGGACGACCGGTTTTATCAATAGCATTGCGAAGAGCTTCCACTTCGGCTTTTTGCACATTGTCGTAAGGACGCGAAATGTCATCACACTTTATCAAATCAACTCCCCAGTCGGCATACATCTGAACAATTGAATTATAATAAGCCTGTCCTTCAGGCTTGGTAGCATCCACACCGTACATATCGGGATTCCACGGACAGGTAGAGCTTTTGACTGCAATGTCCTGTGCCTTGAGATTAGTTCCAAGAACCGGAGTGTTTTGCTCAACCGCCTGACGAGGAATTCCACGCATAATATGAATTCCGAATTTCAATCCTTTGGAATGCACATAATCAGCTAATGACTTAAATCCTTTTCCATTTGCAGCAGAAGGAAATTTTTTCAATCCCGGAGTGAGACGACCATATTCGTCCATAGTAAGAATCGCCCCTGGTTTGTACGCATGCCCTTTTGACTCTGGTTCATACCATTGAATATCTACTGTTAGGTATTTATATCCACTGGGCAAAAGGTATTTGGCCATAGCGTCGGCTTGTTCTTTCACCTGCTGTTCGGTTACTGTTGTGCCGTAAATATCCCAGCTGTTCCAGCCGAGCGGAGGCGTTTTTGCGTACGCGTGGTAATTCCTTTTTGTTTGCGCAAAAACAGCGGAAGCACAAATCAAGCAGCATACAAGTAATAAAGTCAGGTGTTTCTTTGAGTCCATCTATTGAATATGTATTAAATATCAGTTTGTTATAATGCTTTTATCAACTATAAGGATGCATCGTACTTCCATTATGATTTATTTTAGTAGCTCTGTCAGATCTGTTTTAAGCAAATAGTTCAAATCATATACAGGGCGTTCGATCTCAAAAGGAATTGGTCTTTTGCTGAATTGCTGAAAATACAGCAAGCAGCCATCTTTCCAAACCTGTGCATCACGGCATTGCTGGCGTAGTTTACTTTGAACTTCTGAGAAACGCTGAGCATCAACATAGGGCTGTACTTTGTCCCACGTTTTTTGAAACTGTCGCACTTCGTTTACCCCTTTATCATACGCGTAACACAATTCGTCCCAAAGAATACGTCCGTTTTTCATTTTATAGTCCCAAGGCAAATGATGAAACCACAACAGATATATTTCGGGACAAGTTGCCACACTTTCAAACTGGCTCCTCAAAGGTTCATGGTATTGACTTACCGCATCTGTTCCTTTCGTAGTACGATCGAATCCAATGCCCAATGAATCGGCTTTGTGGTAATATGCCGCCGTCCAATCCTTACGAATACCCTTAGGACCAAACCATGGACCAGGGCCATAATGAGTATTATTGAGTCCTGCAAAAATATGATGAAGACCCAGCGGCATCGAATAATTCACAGTAGCTTCTCGACTTTCCAGCATCATTTGTTTTACGGGTGCTAAAAAGGTCTTTTGCCAATCGGCAACATTTGGAGTTAGCTTTTCATCTTTGGGCAAAAAGGTAAGCCTTAGCCATTCGTCAGCAATTTTCTCGCTGGTTATCTGGTTATTCCAAGCCATTCGACCAAAAGCATACCAATTTGCCTGGGCAAAATGATGACCACACCAGTTGTTATCCAACCCTATATTGGCCACACCCGCTATTGCTGTGTATTTTTGAGGGAAAATACTACCATCAGTGGTGCGTGCGACGGTACTTCCGTTACCTTCTTGATAAGTATCACTTTTTAGAAACTCTTCCCACATGGTAGCCAGATAAACTAATTGGATTGAATGCCCAAGATATTCTTGAGTTATCTGCAACTCTGGCATAACAGAAGTCTTTTTCAATGCCCCGAATAGAGGAGTAAACGGTTCGCGTGGTTGAAAATCTACCGGACCATTTTTTACCTGAATAATTACATTATCGCGAAACTGTCCATCAAGCGGCATAAACTCTTTATAGGCCTGGCAAGCACGGTCTTTGCTGTTGGCTTCATAAACAAAAGCGCGCCACATAATAATACCACCAAATGGCTTAACTGCATCGGCCAACATGTTGGCTCCATCGGCATGAGTACGTCCAAAATCCTGTGGACCGGGTTCTCCTTCGCTATTGGCTTTTATCAGAAAACCACCAAAATCGGGAATGGTTTTGTAAATTTCATTTGCTTTATCTTTCCACCATTTTATTACTTCGGGATTTAATGGATCGGATGTTTTTAAACCTCCGATTAATGGAGGGGAAGAGAATTTTACTGAAAGATAGGTTTTAATACCATAAGGACGTAGTACTTCGGCAATTGCCTTCACTTTCGCAAGGCATTCAGTTGTCAACATTAGCTTTGAAGAGTTAACGTTGTTCAATACCGTACCGTTAATCCCTATAGAGGCATTTGCTCGTGCATATTCTTTCCACAAATTCCTGTCTTTGTCAGTTACGGCATAACCTTTTTCTACATCATGCCAGAATATCGAACGCCCGGCATATCCACGCTCAATCGAACCGTCCAGATTATCCCAATGGTTTAACACCCTTCGCTGGTATGACGGATTACATATTTCATTCTGAACAATGGGTTGTTCTGTTTGCTGACGGCGCAAAAGTTCGTACACACCATACAAGATTCCTAAATCAGTATTGGCTTGAATTTCATTTCCAGAAAGTTTAAAGCCATCACCTTTGATGGCTTTGTCATTTTTTACAGTTAAAACAATTTTTGCCCCGTTTTGCCCAAGCCAACCTTGCTTCAGTTCCTGTTTTGCAATAGCCAAAGTTGGAGAACTCTTGGCGCAAACAATATTTACTGCTCGCGAGCTATTAGCCCGAAGCCAAAGACTGTGACCATTCTCCGCCTGAAGATTTAAGGTAAACGCCAATAGAATCAAACACAACAATTTATTTCTCATATAAATATTCTATTAATTAAAATGTTAACACGTAGTTTATCTTGCATTATGCTGAATAGAGGGAGCTCCGAAATAACTTGGATGATTATTATCCGGATTTACTACGATCTTTTCAACCACCACTTCAGGATCAATCATAATGATTTTCAGGGTATGGATACCCGGTTCTTTTACATTCACGTCAAAGTCAAGCCAGCGCATATTGTCAAAAATCTCGTTTCTTCGAAATTGGCCGGCGCCAATTAACGCAATATTTTTGTTGAGTGGTGGATAAGGCTTCAACACCGTTGATCTGGCCAGAATTTCGGGAGTATATTCTTTAAACTCATCATAAAATCCTTTTCGTGCATCCAATACCAGCGGCTCCTGACCGTCTAATGCAACAGCGATTCTCAACCCACGTTGTGGATAGACATCCTGAGTTGGTAGAATGCCCAGGCAAACAGTAGTTTTTCCGGTAGTTGGGAGGAATACTTTATACTCAAGTTTCGGGCCATCAGCTGCGGTCGTACTTGGGCTGGTTACGGGATAAATCCCCATACAAGCTTTACCTTTGCCAAGATCAGGCAGAAGAATCCATTTTGCATTTTTACCCGGAGTGCTAACATTAAACTTCTCAGCAGGAATGGTGAATTCGCCCGTAAAGTTTCCAAAATAAGGCTCTGTCACTTTGGGCAAGGCTGCTTTTATTGCACTAACCGTTACAGAAACAAGCTCGTTGCCTTTCCTTATTTCAACAATGCCATCCGATTTGCCTTCGGGCAATGTTTTCCAGTCAACATCTACTATTAGTCGCACATCCTTTTCAACCTTACCCTTGGTCTTATTTAATTTAATCCAGGACTTATTGGCTTTTGCTTCAAACTGAAAAGAGCCAACGCCTCTATTGAAGACATCTATATAATATGATTGATTTTTAAGCCTGTCAAATACAGGAAGCTGAGGCTTTCCGGCACCGCCTGGCCAGGCAGCCTCTGACCCTTCGACAGCAACACCCAAAGTTGGTTCGGCAAGTGGAGTTACCACTTTCATCTCCGGTAGTTTATTTTCACGAGGCATCTGCCAACTTGTATATCCGATATGTATATCAGACATCATGTTTTTCCACTTGCCATTGGACATCGCAACGTTGTAGTAATCGCTTAATTTTTTATCAAGATCGAAGAGATCCCTTGTACGCTGGGCATAATCGTTGGCGTTCACTCGTCCTTGTTTAGCATACAACAAGTTTTTGCCAACCGAAATATACATTTCGGCAACTCCGGCTGAAGCCTTTGTTGGATAAAGTACCAACTGGTAGTAAGCATCTTTTGCTTCAGGAGCAATTTTCGCTTCCAACGCTTCGGCTTTTGCCACCACATCGCGCCAAAGTTTAAGCATTCGGTCGGCTTCGTTGTAGTTGACATAGCTGAATATTTGGGGAGATTGAACCTCGGCCTTTCTTAAAAGATTGTATTTTGAATACTTAGAAACAATATCAGCAATTTCTTCGGCATGTTCTTCGCCAAAAATACCTTTAGCCCAGTTAATCGTATAATCCGATGCTTTGTCTGCCGGATAAGCATCCGGATTCCAGGCAAAATGCATAATGAAGTCGATAGGAAGTTCCTTCGGTTTCAAATCGCCTACGTTAACGATCCATATACGGTCAAGTCCGCTTTGGTATGCCAGATTGAACTGCTCACGAAGTTTCGGAATAGTGGTCGTATTAACCCAGCGGTCGTTATTTGGCCCTCCGTTCATATCGATGTGATAATACAATCCGGCGCCACCTTTCCTGTTCTTTTCTTTTGGAGGCAAAATACGTCGTATATACCCCCAGTTGTTGTCGCAAAACAGCAGCGTAATATCCTCGGGCACATTGAAGCCTGCATCGTAGTAGCGCTGAACTTCGGTAAAAATAGCCCACAACTGAGGATGATTGGCGGGATCGTCATTATAAACCTTTTGGATAATATCCCGCTGACTTTTTATTACATTCTGCAATGTTTTGATATTTTCGAGGTCGTTCCCTTTTCCCATAGCCACATCACCATCACCACGCATACTCATAGTAATCAGGTTCTCGTAATTTTTGTTCCTGTTGAGACCATCAAACCAAAATTTTTCAAGATTCGCACTATTCGTTACAAAGTCCCAAGTGCCGATTTCTTCCTTGCGTTTGGTATATTCCTTTTGAGCCCGCATCATAGGTTCGTGGTGCGAAGTTCCCATCACAATACCGTATTCGTCGGCTAAAACCGGACTCATTGGATCATCTTCATTAAATGCATTGCCCCACATGGCTGGCCACAAATAATTGGCTTTTAACCGTAAAAGCAATTCAAACATATTTACATACATCTTGGAGTTGACACCGCCAAATTTAGCGTTGCACCAACCGGTGAAAGATGGAGATTCATCGTTGATAAAAATACCCCGATATTTTACTTTGGGAGAATCCTGAACGTAACGACCGGCCTTAACGTATAACGCACTGCTTCTCTTGGCAGGAACATCAGCCCAGAAATACCATGGAGATACCCCTATTTTTTCGGAAATGTCGTAGACTCCATAAATAGTCCCGCGTTTGTCGCTTCCGGCAACTACCAGGTTTCCATCCACTGTCTGAATAAGAAATGATTCCCATTGCCCCTTAATATCTGAGACATCTATTTTCTTATCAGCTATAAGTTTGTCAATCACGCGGCTTTTACCAATCGTACCGATAATAATGGAACCTGGGTCGGGAGTTACGGCTTGCTTCACGCTGGCTGCAACACCAGAAACTTTGCGAACATCATCTCCCAAGTCGTTTGCTGCGCGTATAACGCCTTTCCAGTCAGCAGGATCGACAACAATCTGTGCTGCAGCTCCATTAGCCACAATTTTAAAAGATTTTGAAGAGGCAATATGTTGAATGAATTGAGATGGCGTTCTGAAATTGACCTTATCTGATGCATTGACAGAAACTGATTTAATCAAGATAATCCCTGCGATAAGGAAAAGATGTTTCAGGTTGCTTTTAACGCTCATTATACTGTTCATTTAAAGTTACAAATACACTGGTGTTTTCCAGATTCTTATTCTTAAAAACAATCTATTTTTTGGCCGGAATGCTTATTCCTTCTGTTGTAAGCTCAATTGGTTTAATGCTCCCATCCGGATTAAAGTAAAGATATTCAGCACATACCTGACGTCTGCAATCGCCCCCCGGAGTTCCATTCAACGTGTAAGAACCATCGTGATAGAAGAAATACCATTGATTCTTGAATTCTATGATAGACGGATGAATGGTGAAGCCATATTTTGCCGAAGTAGTGAGTAGTCCTCCATACGTCCACGGGCCGGTTATATTTTTAGCAAAAGAGTAGGCAATTTGTTCGGCTTGGACACCAGGTGCATCAGCAGCATATACCATGTAATAAAGGCCATTACGCTTGAATAGCCAAGGCCCCTCCGAATAGTTTCTGAATGGAACTTTGGTAACTGGCCCATCAATTTCGACCATATTGTGTTTCAATTTTACCATATAACAATCGCCATTCCCCCAGGCCATCCATGGAGTGCCATCAGTATCAATAAGGATAGTGGGATCAATATCTGAGTTAGCCCTGTGTGAATCTTTGGTCATATCATCCGTAATGAGGGGTTTACCGGGCAACGCCTCCTGGAATGGACCGGTAGGGCTATCGCTGACAGCCACAGTAATAAAGTGTCCATTTTTCCCATCGAGCGTGACATAATCATAATATTTCCCATCTTTTTCAACCACTTGCGCAGCCCAGGAAGCATTGCTATATGCATTTACAAAATCTTTTGCCGCCAAAACAGGACCATGTGCTTTCCAGTTCTTCATATCGGTAGTTGAGTAGCACAGCCAATTGGGCATGTCGAACCATCCACCAACCGATGCAGCATCCTGACCCACATAAGCATACACTGTATTGCCAATTACGGTCATTGCAGGATCAGCGGTAAAACAGTCGGTAAAAAGCGGGTTCTGACCTGCGACACGGGGCATTGCTTCGCCAGAGATCTTCACCTCATCTATTGCACCATCAAGCACCTGAAGACTATTAGGAAAACCTCCCGGAAACCCACGTCCAATTACCCACATACCGGCATTGCGATTCAACGCCATCCCTTTGAAAGAAATGGAAGATGACTGTCCAAAGTTAGCCTGACCCGAACGTTTTACCTCAAAACGAAGTTGAGTCTGACCGATCTTTGAATCATAGCTAGCTTGGGCTCGAACATCATACCACATACCAGCTTCAACCTCATCTCCGGCAACAATACGACGAGGCACACCGTCAGCACACATCACCTCAACAAAGTATTTTTTATACATGTTGTCGAACCCGATGGACAAATCGCCAAACAACTGTCCTTTTGCGCCTTCTTTGCAAAGATAAACCTGTTCGGTGCCAAGTAAGTTACACTTCAAACTGCCCTCTATTGTCCAGCTTTTGCGCAAGTCGTAGTAAGCCAACGGGCGATCAAATGTCACCACACACTCACCATTCTTTAAGGCAAGTGAGCGAACGTTCGGCTGTCCATTTACCTGAGAAGTGGGCACATCGTCTGAAAAAACATTGGGTGACGGTCTTGATCCGCGTACCTGAAGGAAATTCCCTTTGCCCGACTCGTCGAATACGTAAGGTTGTGGTTCAGCCGCACCACGTTCCGAAGCGGTAAGCGGTTTTCCGACCACGGAAAGTGACGTTGAATCTCCTTGTAAGTGCTTTACCGTATCAAAACGCCAATGAGCAAGAACTTCATTTTTGTTTGTTGCACTGTATGCAAGAGAAGAACCAACTATTGAGCCAACAATCGTTATGACAGATATTATTCTTTTTATGTTTACCATCTTATAATATGACTCACTTATGTTTATTCTTTAAACTGCCACCAGTCGAAATTGAATAGATCTTTTTCTCCTTTGAAAACGAAATAAAGATCGTGAACCCCTTTAATGCTTTTTACTTTAGCGGTAATCGTTTTCCAAACGTCACCTTCTCCCGAAGTTGCAACGTCAGCAATGCCAACTTCCGGGCCATCTTTTTTATCTATACGGATCTCAATCTTGCCGCCATAAAGAGATGCAACTCTTAAATCGACAGAAGAGCAACCTTTTGAAAAATTCGCACCCTGCACCTCTATGTAATCGCCATTATGAATGGATGTCACAAACATTATATCGCCAAGTTTCTTCCCCCTGTTCCATACATCGTCACGTTCCCATACCGGTAATTTATCTGTTTTTACGCCTTCGCTGTAAGCCATAGTTTCGGCTTCGTTTTGCTTGTAAGGATCTAATGCGCCTATTTGCTTAACACCCGTAGTTGACCACCACGGTAGTTTCTGAATCGTCCCGTCGGCATTATAAGTCATTTTCTCGACACATATCGAACGACGCTCATAATGTTTGGCCATGGTTTGTTTCATAATGGCATAATTGAACCCGAACACATACGAATTGCCTTTGAAATCAACTATCCCGGGGTGATTACCTGATGATCTTTGATCCGGATCCATAATCGTTCCCTTGCATTTCCAGGGACCTGTCGGACTATCACTCATAGCGTATCCAATTCCTTCGGGACAACAACGCGATGCCCATGCCAGATAATAATGCTTGTTTTTCTTCCACAACCACGGACCTTCGGTATATGAAGCTTCAGGCGGAGTTCCGGTAAAATCAATTGAAGCAACCTGAATATCACCTGCAAGTGAGATCATATCTTCGTTCAATTTCGCAAAGTAGCAAGGTCCGTTTCCTCCCCAGTAAATATAAGCCTGGCCGTCATCATCCACAAACACTGTCGGATCGTAATCACCAGGGTTAGAACGGTAGATGAGAGGTTTCCCTAGCTCGTCCACAAAGGGGCCATAAGGATTGTTGGATACTGCTACACCAATTGCCATTTTTCCCTGATAAATGGTAGGGCAGTATAAATAAAATTTACCGTTCCGCGCTACGCATTGAGGTGCCCATGCGCTATGACCATCTGCCCACTTAAACGTTTTATATGGTTCTGAAACACCTGCGATGATTCCTCTGTCAGTCCAGTTCACCATATCGGTAGAAGTGTATAACATCCAGTTTTGCATCACAAACCGCTCAGCATTATCTTCGTCGTGACCAGTGTAAAGAAAAACCGTGTCGTTGTACGCCAACGGCGCAGGATCGGCCGTATGTTTGGTTTGTATGATAGGATTGCGGGCACTGATAGAGAAGCATGAAGCCAATACCAGCAAGACTACTGAAGCTTTCAATTCCTTATTCATGTAATTATGGGACTAAGAATATTTATTAATTTAATCTCGGTATCAGTATTAGAACTGACACCGAGATTATTAGGATTTTGGATTATTTGAAAACAAGATATTATTTAACTGAAACTTTTTTCCCTTTGTAAACAACATCTTTTTCTGTCTTATTGCCATTGGCTGCAATTTTGACTACGTGAAATTTCCGTTCGGCAAGCATACCGGGGAATGTTCCTTTACGATCGGCAATAGTCAGAGTTTTCGACTTGTCATCCCATTTGAATGTAATGGTAGAGTAAATTCCTTTTTCGTAATTGTAGTTATCGTTTTCATCTTCGTACAAAGAGAACTCGCCGTTTGCTCCTTCATAAACGCGGATTTCAAGCTTATCCCACTTTTTCTCTGTAGCAAACTGTACGGCAGGTCCAAAAGGAATGATGCTTCCGGCTTTGACGAACAATGGCATTTTATCGATAGAGGTAGCCAGCGTGATTTCCTGTCCACCGTTGTATTTAGTATTCGTCCAGAAATCAAACCAGGTTGTTCCGGCTGGCAAGTATGTCTTTGCCGACTTTGGCTGAGTAAAGTCAACAGCAACCGTTTTGTTGTCTTTCTTTTCATTTTTGTTCCAACCCGAATTTTCATCGGTCTTAATCACTGTCTCAGGTGTATATTGAGCAGTAACGATAGGTGCAACAAGGAACGATTTACCAAACATGTACTCATTATTCAGATCGGCTACATTTTTATCGTCAAAATCCATCATCAATGCACGCATGATAGTTGATTGCCCTTTGGTCACACTCCATGCGGTAGAATAAATGTAAGGCAGCAACGAATAACGCAGGTTGATTGATTTTTCTATCGCATCGAAAATAGGCTCGCCTTTCTTCCCAAAATTGTATATTTCTCTTGGCACATCCGTTCCGTGCGAACGCATCATCGGAGTGAATGTTCCAAACTGAAGCCATCTGACATACAACTCCTGATACAAGGGGTTCTTTGCTCCGGTTCCATCGTTCCATCCCCGGTTATAGCTACCGGCAAAGAATCCGCCAATATCAGTATTCCAGTAAGGAATACCACTCAATGAGAAATTAAGGCCAGCTGGAATCTGATTCCTCAACGACTGCCATGAAGAATTCACGTCTCCCGACCAGGTATTCGCACCAAAGCGCTGTTGCCCTGCGAAAGCCGAACGGGTAAGAATAAATACACGCTTGTCGGAACTTACGCCTCGCTGGTGATCGGATACACCGCCAACAGCCATCAGCGGAAAGGCATTGCGCACTTTGCGGAAAGATCCGAGATAGGTTTTCAAATCGAAATCGGATGGTTTGAAGTCCAAATGGTCGGGTTCGGTAGAGTCCATCCACCAACCGTCTATGCCAAGAGAGAACAGTCCTTTATTGAGGTATTTCCAGTAAATGTCGCGAGCCTCGGGATTGAATGGATCATAGGGTTGTACGCCAGACGGATATTCACGATTGGGCGGCCATGTCTCCAAACCCGACTGTGGCCATGTACCGAAATTCAACAACATTCCCTTCGGTTCCATTTCGCGGAACTGCTTTGTTTGTGGTCCGAACGACGACCAGATAGAAATAATCAGGTGTGCATTCATATTATGAATGTCGTCTATCATTTTCTTTGGTTCCGGAAATTCCGTGTTCAGAAATTCCATGGCATTCCACAGGTAATTATTGCCCCAGTATTGCCAGTCCTGAATAATACCGTCAAGCGGAACTCCGAGTTCCCTGTACTTTTTCACAACACCCACCAGCTCGTTCTGACTTTTGTAGCGTTCTTTGCTTTGCCAGAAACCATATGTCCACAAAGGAAACATAGGAGCCTGACCTGTCAGGTCGCGCATTTGAGCAATTACACCATCGGCGTTGTCACCGTACATGACATAGTAATCGATACAATCGCCTATATCTGATCTAAAAAATGTTGAATCTGACTTGTCTTCAAAAACGGTAGGAGAATAATTGTCCCAAAACAAACCATATCCTTTGGTAGATACAAGAAGTGGAACATAATCGTCGGTGTTTCCCTGAACCATATTGAGCTTTACATTGCGAAGCGATAATTTGCCTCGCTGCTGTTGGCCTAATCCATAAATATTTTCGTCTTTATTTAGTGTAAATGATTGGGATACGATGTAGGATTTCAAACCGGCATCATTACATTCTGTAAACGCTGACCCCAATAGAGTCTCATTCAGAAATAACTGATTATTAGGTGTGTTAAAAGAAACCTGACCATTTTTCAGATTTAAATCCACCTTTACATTTGCACTTCTTATAAATAAGAGATCTCCATTCTGATTGATGCTAAATGCAACCTTCTCCGGTGTTTTTATTACTGATAAACTTTCTTTTTTGAATTTAGATCCAAGGGGAGATTTTAATATCCTGACTATTTGAGAGGAATAAAATTGAACCTCAACATCCATATTGCGAATTTTCGCTTTTACACCAAGAGCTGTTTTCACATAGGACTGAGCCGAAATATGCACAATAAATAACCCACTAAGAAAGGCTATCAAGATGCTCTTATGTTTTAGTTTCATTTCTAATTATCATAGATTTAACATCAATATATCTTAGCGCCTTTAAACTATCATATCAGGCAATCTAATCCGGAATCAAGATTATTAAATTCGATTCGGAACGATTAGATAAAGAACAAACACAGTCCCACTACAATTTAACATTCTTATATCCTAAGAAAAAGAGCATTCGTTCTGCATATCTTTTCCCCAGAGTACGATACCCTTGTGCATTAAAGTGAAGACTGTCCTTTGCAGCAGTACAACCTTGTGACGGGATAATAAATGAGTTGGGAATAGTTTGTGGAAGTGTAGAAATGATCTGATTCATACTCGCACATTTGCCTCCCTGGTCTTTATGCACCATTTCTCCGGCAATAAGAGGTACTTTCTTGGGATCCAATTTCAGATCCTTCATCAGATTACCGTAAACGCCTTTTACTTTTGAAGGCCAGTTTATATCACCTGTATTTGACTCTCCCTGATGAAGCAATATGCCTTTAATAACGCCTTTCTTCTGGGCTAGCTTTGCCATCTCCACAAGACGAGCATAAGGATTTCCGTCATATTGGTTTATCATATTAATCATCCACGATGGAGCTGTTGCCACATAAGATTGGTAATTGTCCTTATCAAAAAGTTCTATTTTACAACCACCGATAGCCACATTGATTATTCCTACTTTTACTTTCTTTGGAAGATTGGCAATCATCGTTCTACCGAAGTAATCCGCCGGAGTCAATCCAGTATTGCACCGACATAAAGGCGGTACTGCCGGATACCAGTTTCCTTTTACCCGTCCCAGGTCAGGACAGTTGAGTGTAGACAAAACCTGAAAGCGCTGGTCATTCATGATTTTATCCTGATCTTCTATTTTGGCATTTCCTTCCATATTGGACTGCCCAAGGCATAGAAAAATATAGAAATTACGATCTTGCGAGAATGTGTTAGCTGTTGCAAGAAGCAAACTCAGAAGGATTAATAAAGAAGCTTTTCTTTTCATTTTTACATATATTATATTCAAACAAATTACAACTCTGAATCAATAATCAATTCATGAATTTATAATATGGCACACAACTAAGCATTGCAAAAACCATATCTGATAAACTTATATTTAATGGGTCTCCAACGATTCCAATTATGTCTCTGAGATTCCCATAACACTAAATCAATAACCTCGAGACATTACAACTACCTTTTGACGATCAATTACATATACACCATCCGAAAGGCCCAGTTTTGCCTCTGATCGTTTCACTTGTGATTTTATTTTCATTCCTGTAATTGTATAAACATCAACAATATCATCACCTGATGGTTTCTCACAAGTAACTCTATCCACCCCGGTAGTTTCCTCACTACCATCAGGTTTATTGGTTAAATACACCTTATCAACAACCAGATCTCCACCCGAGGACCAGAATCTCACTGCTGTTATGTGATTAGGGGTTATCATTACTCCTTCATTGGTTTTCACATTTTGCAGATCAATCATCAACTGTTTCTGACCTTGCCACGTATAGTCTTTCGACTCAGTATTGCCGTCTTTCAGATGAATATTAGTTCCCCAGGGATAATTCAATGTACCAAACTTAAATACCAAATATTTATAACCCGACAAATCCACTCCGTTTACGAAAGACCATCCGGCCTGTCCCCATTGGGAAATATGAAGAGTTCGAGTATTGTTATCAAACGTATTTGTGCCAAACATAGATAAATCCATATACTCAGACTTCAAAGGGAAGGTTACGGCAGAAACATTTAAAGTAATCTGCTTAACATCACCAAGCTCACCTTTGAAACTTGCAGTGACAGTTGTAGCCCCATCCTTTAAAGGTTCAAGATATCCATTTGTAATCCGTAAAAGCAATGGATTACTAATAGCATAGACTGCTTTAGTAGTTATGTCTTGTGTATGTCCATCTTTGTAGACTGCTCTGAGCAAAATTCTTTTTACAGAACCGGTCAACATCGAAACACTCTGATTATCGACCGATAAATGATCTACTGTCTGACCATCTACAGTATTATAAGTCTTTAACAGTGAATACATCTGTTTTCCATATCGACTGCCTAATTCGCGAGCCCCGGCAGTAGAAAAATGGAATAAATCTTTACCATTTCCTTCGCATCCAATCGATGAAATAACATACGAATTGGTTATGTAATATGGTAAAGTCGCAATAATGCTGTTCATTCCCCAACAAAGTCCGCCCTGATCTTTTTGCAACATTTCACCAGCCAACAATGGAACCGAATTTGGTTCCAGATTAAGATCCCCGAGAATATCATTATATATTTTCTGCACTTTTCCTGGCCAATCAGGCTGACCATTATTGGATTCACCCTGATGCAACAAAATGCCTTTGATAACACCAGATTGTTGAGCAAGCTTTGCCATTTCAATAATCTTGGCATAAGGATTGCCTCCATATATATCCATTAGCCCTTTCTGAAATGCATCTGCATTCTGATAGTATTGTGTATAATTATCTTTGTCAAATGCATCAATTCCACTCCCTCCCATAGCTACAACTATAACACCAATTTTTATATTCGAAGGAAGGCTATCAACCAAAACCCGTCCAAAGTAATCGGCTGGAGTAAGACCTGTATCCCAACGACACAAGGGTGGTACTGCCGTATACCAGTAACCAACAATCCGGCCCAAATGAAGATTGTCATCAGGAGAAACCGTCATTACTTTAAAACGACTATCAACACCTATCCTGTCGAGGTCTCCAATTGCAGCATTCCCCTCCATATTTGATTGTCCAAAACACAGATATATATGAAAGTTTGGATCTGGAACAGTAGCATTACAAGATTGATCGCTCAAGAATACAAAACCCAATAAAACAATTACAAAAACGACAAATATTCGATTCATACGATAACTTTTTTCCAACTAATCAATAAACATTTAGCTCAACATCACACTTCCTATTAAACTCATTCGATACAGCAGCTCACCAAAGCAAAACTACATAATAATCAAGCCTTTATAATAGAATCCTCCATTTACATATTTATTGTTTACAAAATATCCGGAAGATTGGGTTACTTAAAAATTACGACTTAAAATAAGGGTGTCCTACCCAAGCAGGACACCCACTTAGAAAATTGCGCTTATCTCCAATCTTTAAATTAGAGAAAATGAACTCAATTAAAAAATCTGCTTCTATTCATCACAATCACTTTCTGACGACCTATTATATACACACCATCTGAAAGACCGTATTTAGCTTCTGATCGTTTCACATGAGATTTAACCAAAACACCTGTAACTGTATGAACATCCACAATATCATCAGCTGAAACTTTATCAATAGTGACATTCTCAATGGCCGAAGTCTCTTCACTCGCATCTGATTTATTGGTTAAATACACATTATCAATTACAATATCACCACCTGCTGACCAAATCCTTACCGCCGTAATATGATTAGGTACGATAGATACACCGGCACTGGTCTTAACATTCTGCAAGTCAATTACCAGTTGTTTTTTTCCTTGCCAGGTATAATCCTGAGACTCTGTACTTCCATCCTTTAAATGTATATTTGTCCCCCAGGGGTAGTTATATGTCCCAAATTTAAACACCAAATATTTGTAGCCTGAGATATCAACTCCGTTAGCAAAGGTCCAACCGGCCTGCCCCCACTGAGTAATATGAAGAGCATGCGTACTATTATCAAAAGTATTGGCTCCCCACATATTCAGATCCATACATTCCGCTTTCAATGGGAATGTTGAAGCAACTACACTTATTTGTTTATCAAGTCCACCATAGTTAATCGTAATATTTGCCGTACCATCTTTTTTAGCGATTAATCGACCTGGGGCACCGGTTGCGACAGTTGCATTATTACTCTGGTAAGTTGCTTTTGAGCTTACGTATTCAATATGCCCATCATCATAAGTCGCTTTTACAAATATATATGTATCCCCGCCTGTTATTAATTGAAGAGGTTCATTATCAGCAATCGGCGCTAAGTTGGAATTCAACACTTCCAGTTTAGTTACTGGCAAACTTGTTGGATTTGCATATTCCTTAAACCAATGAAATGCTTGCCATGGGCAAGCTTCGGGATCATTTAGGAAAACACAGGTATCACCAGTTGCTGGAGGAGCTTCGACAAATTGAGCCAATTTATCAGCATCAGTAAATAACAGCCAGCTCACATTTCCTGAATTATCTGTAATATATTTAAAGTTGGCCCCAAAGCCGTCTCCACCAACTATACCTGTATTGCTTTTACCCCATGATGATTTATATTTTGCCGGAGCCCAGTCCATTTCCGTTACCATTATAGGGGCTATATCCGCAATCGGCTTCACGGATTTATCCCATTCTCTCTGAAATGTCAGATAACCATTTGCACTTCCAAACCAGCCCGGATAGACATGGATAGCATATCCGATATTATCACCTTTTATTGGATATTTAGGAAACCCGGCATACGACGATTGATAACCTAATCCCGGCACCCATAATATATTATTTGCACCGGCACCACGTATTACATCAACAATCGATTGCATGTATTTTTGAAGATTCTCAAATTTAGCATCTCCACTTGACCCATAGGTTCCATCTGTTCCTAATATATCAATCGGCTCATTGCCTAATTCAAACATGACATTCGGATTGTTTTTCAACTTTGGGTGATTACTCACTATCCCCCAGACTTTCTTCAAATATTGATTATACCCATCTCCAACACTTATCTGATTAGGGAAAACTCCCGGAGGCCGCATAACAACATATATACCCTTAGAAATACAATATTCAGCCATCGGTACAAAGACTTTGTCAAGGTAATTTCTGAATCGGAATTCATCAAAACACTCTTCTCCCTCATATCGTCCTGTGCAACCCGGGGTATTACTCCAGTATGGATCCATATGCAAACGCATAAAACTCATTTTCCATTCAGCAGCCAACATCTCATCGATCAGCCATTTATTATAATTAAGACACCCCGCCACATCATAATTATTCCATGCATTATTATTAAAAAAAGGACTGTATGTTTGAGCAAACCCCTTCAGGTTTACAATTTTCCCATCCGAATCCTTAAGGTATCTTCCTTCAACATGTAGTTGAGGCATAGGCATTCCTTGCCATCCGAAAACATTCAGTGAAGAAATGAATGCGAGTAATACAAAACACAATTTAATCAAACTAGTCTTCATGATATAAGTATTTAAGATTGCAAACAAATCAACTTCAAGTGAATACCTATCCCCTGAAGCTTCCATTATCGGTCTATTACCAGTAACGCATCCCTTGAATGTTCCTCCAGAACCTAACAAACCGTTACTCGTATTAATTACATGATATAAATAATAATGTCGAATCAGTGGATTAACAACCCACTGATTCGACAAAATATTTCGATCTACTATTTGTTATAGAAAGGATTAAAAAGTTCAACCTTTTCCGATCGATCGCGCATCACCAGGGTATCGGTCAGTTGATGAACTGAAGTTCCAAACGATACATTGTACTTTAAGTACAAAACATCCCGTTTTTCGTTACCCCAGGAATCCACTTTTTTCACATATCTTCCGCTACCATTAATTGCATAAGATGACACATTAGCAGGATTTGTAATCGAACAATTCCCCAACTTGTCAAATTTCAGAAGAAGCTGGAATGGAAGATTTTTATTACCCTTAGATTTTGCATTCAATGAAATTAAAAGCTCACTCAAAGATTTAGTTGTTACGCTTGATACAACCTGATCATATTCCGTATATTTTTGATGATATACAACAGTTGTATCCGGAGCAACCTCGATTCCCCTACGCAAATAGGTCGCATCCCATGCATTTTTGTATTTTACAGCGAATAGGACATAATCTTTTGGCATGATCTCCCAGTCAGTAGAAACAAAACGATTAGGATTTGACACTCTTGCTTTACCTTCCAAAATTGAATCCGCATTTTGAACCTTTGTGATTTTCACAGGTATTACGTACGTGTTCTTTAGTGATAGTGTATCAGCAAAGAATGCATCGGTCAGTTGCACCTTTATTCCTCCCATCATAGATCCGGAAGGAATTACAATCTGCATTGGAGATGGAAGGGTATAATAATTTGATGGCATTGGAAGCACCTTATTCCCCGTTGCAGATTCAAACGTCAGATTATTACACAGCGAATTATCTACCGCCACATCTAATATACGATTCACTTTATTTGCATAAACCCCGCCCATAGTCGCATATATCATACATTGATGCGCTGTATCCAGGGAATTATCATACACATAATCAGTTCCAAGAATAATCTGCCTAACGGGTGACTGATATGCAAAATACACTGCATTATATTTATAATCAGAAAATTCAACATCCTGATTCTGACAAGCAGTCAATAAAGCTACCCCTAACAGGAGCGCAAAAAATATTTTATTCATAAGTATCAAAATTATTTATCAACAATAATTACCAACCTGCATTTTGCTCAAGTCCCCACTTTAGCACTTCAGTATAAGGCAGTGGTCCATAAAGCATATGGTCTCCATAGACTCTTGGTTCGACATCATTGTAACTAATGGTTCCACTGGCATCAATAGTCACCCCTTTTGCTGTGGTTTTGATATTTTCTTTCCACCTACGCAAATCCCAGAAACGAGAACCTTCAAAACACAATTCCAATCGTCTTTCATTATGAATAAGAGTCCTCATATCTTCTTTAGTACTAATCGATTGCAGATAACTATCCGGCTGTTTTATTCCTGCCCGTTTACGGATTGCTGCAATTACGTCACGCGCAGAATAATTATGAGTTCCTTTTCCATCAGGACCCCATGCTTCGTTTGCGGCTTCCGCGTATGACAAAAAGATTTCTGTATAACGAATACGAGCCACATAATGCTTCTGGGTATTAGTACTTGAAGGATTAAGGTTTACATCTTCACGGAGCAATTTACGCATGTAATATCCAGTTCGGGTTGACTTGGCTATAGCATTCAAACCATCATCCGTTTTTCCTACAGATGTAAAGATCGGTGAACTGCTTGGTCCCATAGTGCTATTATTAACTACAATATACTGAGCCAAACGAGGATCACGGTTCTTGTAAGGATTATTAGCATCGAAAGTACTTTTCGAATCTGTAATCGGATAACCATTAAGCATTGGAAAAGCATCAACGAGATTCTGAGTAGGATTGATACGACCACTTCCAAATAGAGTTGGAGGATAATTATCCTTTTCAAGACCATTTTCATCGGATACATTCGTTCTCCAAAGCACCTCTTTCGGGTTTACCCCATTGGATAAACCACTAATCTCAGACGAGTTCTTTTTAGCATACCAATAACCACCATTACTAGCCATACCTGATATACCGTTAATCAGATCAAGTACTGCTGCAGCATCATCCGCAGCTTTATCCCATGGCACAGATGTGCCACTACTAAACGCCGGACTTGCCGCCAACAAGGAAACTCTTGAACGTATTCCTTTAACAATACGAGCTGATAGACGTTGTCTGTTGTATGCACCAAACACCCGATTATAATCTGACACAATCGTTTTATCTGCATATTTTGCCGGAATCTTACTTGCAGAAGCGACATCTTCAAAATCTAATGGAAGAAAATATTCCGCTGAATCTAAGTCCATATAGATCCGATCCAGACACTCTTTATATGTATTACGCGGTAACTTGAAGTCTGAATTCGGGTTTTGGGGTTTCGTAAGAATTGGAAAACCCAAAAGTTTCCCGTCTGCTGTCCAACCTCCATGAGCTTGCAAAAGATTATACATAAAAAGAGCTCTTAACCCGTATGCTTCTCCTTTAATCCGGTCATTAAACATTTCGTTTGTATATTTCCCGGATGTAGCCCATGTTACCTTATCAGACTCCGCTAACAATGTATTCAAATATTGAATTGCAGCATTAGCGTTTGTCCATTGATCCGTTGGATTATTTAAAGATGACCACTTTCCGGTTGCCATCAGAAGATAACTATTGTCTTTATTATTGGACACAGCATCATCTGTCGCAACATCATTGAAAGAATATCCATTCGATGGTATGCGAACATAGGCATCTAGCAGAAGTCCTTCTGCAAATGGAGCATCAGTGTAAATCCCATCGAGTTCGCGGTCGTTTTGATCAGCAGGGGATAACAAGCCCGAACAGCTTGAAAACAACATGACTGAAGCGACCAATGTCAATAATTTATTTTTCATGAAATTATAATTTACTTATTACATATAATACAAAACTACCATTCAAATGCACCTTAATATCGAATTTCATATACAGAGCACATTATCCAGGATTCGTATAGTATAAAATCTAAGTCTTAAAATTCAGCCTTAACACCCAAATTATAGAAACGGGTTTGTGGTGCACTACCTACATTAAGCTCTAAAACGTCTCTATTTTTAGCGATTGTGAGCAAGTCATTTCCACTAACATAGATATTTACTTTCTTCAGAACCGAATTACCTAACACTCGTTTTGGTAAGGTATAAGTCAATTGGACTTTTGAGAGATTAACTCTATCGGTACTGTAAGTCCAGAAATCAGAGTAACGGAAATTGTTATCACCACTTAATGTTGTTAAACGAGGATATTTGGCAGTAGCTTTTGTCTCCTCAGTCCAACTATCACGCACCACTTCAGAGTATTTCTTATTACCAGAAATCCAGTAATAATCATTATTCTTAACAGCTGTACCACCAAACGATCCAGTTCCAAGCACAAACAAAGTAAAGTTTTTCCATTCAGTAGTCAAATTCAAACCACAGGTAAACGGACTACCCCAACGACCAATCATCACTTCGTCTTTTTCATCAATTACACCATCACCATTCTGATCTTTATACTTGATATCCCCGGGCTTAACTACTCCGAATTTTTGTACAGGATGGTTATCAATATCACTTTGATCAGCAAAAAGACCTTCACTCTGTAACCCAAACAGGGCATCAACAGGCTTTCCTACACGGTTACGATATTTATCAACATAAAACTCATCTCTCTTTAGCACTTCTGTTGCAACATAAGTCCCGGCTCCTCCAACAGACAGATTGACACTTCCTACTTTTTTACTGTAATTAAATTGAAAGTCAAAACCCTTGTAACTGTTGGCTCCATAGTTAATGTATGGAACAAATGAAGAGGATGGGTATCCTTGGGTAAAATAAACCGGATATTGAGTAATTGGTTGTACCGGAATACCATCTTTTTTAATGAAGAATGCCGTAGAGCGCAAATCTAATGCACGGTTAAACAAACTTCCTTCCAAACTAAAATTCAACTCTTTTCTCTTAGCAAAAGTAAGATTTTTATTCCCCCAACGTGCTGAAGCTGTTGCTCGATTCACATAAGTACCATCACTCCAGGAAAAATAATCAGTAGATGAATATTTTGAATTGTACAAGAAATAATCATTAACTCCAAAATCCAGGTCTGTATTTATCACACCGGCAGAGGCTGATAATTTTAAACGATTTAGCATATCCGAACCTTTTAGGAAATCCTCTTCGCTTATCACCCAACCTAAACCTAATGTTGGCGAAAAGGCTACACGATTTGCTGACGACAACTTTGTTGAGTTAATTAAAGCTCCACTGAAATCGGCATAATACTTATGATCGTAATTATAGCCTAATTGCAAACCTAAATTACTATTAGTTCGGTTTTGGAAATCACCGGTTTGGCGGCGAATTGTCCCAGCTCCAACCAACATCGCAGATACATTATGTTTTTGATCAAAGGTATTGACATAATCTATATGTGCATTAAAATCAATAATTTGATCGTTCCATGTATTAGTAATATTCTGTACACCTGGATTAGTATCTTTCGTAGTGTAATTATTCAAGCTTTTAATAGAGTCAGACGGTGTTCCATTAACCCATTCCGGCACATAAGCCGCATATGTCTTGTTAACAACAGTATTATAGATATTGGAAAAATCCACACTCATCTGGGCATGAGCCGAAAGACCCTTTAATGTATTCTTCAGATCCACATCTACTCCATCTGTAAACTGAAATTGACGACTGGTGTAATTCTGATGCCCAGCAGCGTACACATCTGCGATAGGATTCGTCAAATATTGCTGAGTACCTCCAAGCAAATATTGTCCGTCAATTATATTATGACTCGTTTTTACATAGTACAGTGATTGTGTTGCTCCCGGAATTATCAGACTTATAGGAATAAACGGAGAAAAACGGTTAGGTTGCAATGTTGCCGCCTGACTCCAATAATTACCTAAAGCTGTTCGACTATCATAAAATACAGTTGAAACATTAAGATAAGTGCTGATAAAATCATTCAATTTCAAATCGACATTACCACGCACATTGAACCGCATGTTATTTTCATTTTTACCTTCGCCAAAATTCAATAAAGAATTTTGATTCTGAATGCCAACTAAAGTATAAAAACGTGCTCGTTCAGTACCTCCGGAAAACTCTGTATTGGCTGAATATGTATTAGACATACTACGCAAAAAGTCAGACGAATAGTAATCTAAATCCGGATATCGGTACAAATTCGCATGCGATGCATAATTACTTATTGTTGCATCATCATAAAGAGCTGCCAATCCATCGTTCTTACATGCCTGATTGTAATAGGTCATGTATTCTGCCGATCCCAGATATTTGGGATATGATTTCGGCATATTAACCCCGCCATTCACGCGAACATTTTTTATTAGCTGACCTTCTTTACCACGTTTTGTCGTAATCAGGATTACGCCATTTGCAGCACGACTACCGTACAAAACAACGGCATTTGCGCCTTTAATGTAAGAGATCTGATCAATTTCAGAAGCAGTTACATCCGTTATGGCACGAGGCACCCCATCTACCAATACTAATGAAGATCCAATATTCCATAGATTACTTCCACCAATAAAAGCATCAACACCCTCTAACGGATAATTTCCAAAATGCTTATCCAGATATTCTGTTGGATTCAATACGGATACAGTACCGGACAAATCATTCTTATTAACGGTTCCATAAGCAACGTGTACCAAAGAATCGCTGTTTGAAATCTTTGCTCTTTTCATATCAGCGGTCTGCCCCACCACATTGGCTAATGAGGCAAATCCTAATCCGCATAATATTGTTCCTATTCTTATAAGTTTCATCATTGTTCTTTTTAAGTTTAGAATACTCTCTTTTAATAACCTGGATTTTGGCCAAATGACGGATATAACGTCACATCATTTATCTTAAGAGGCAACCAATAATTCTTTTCACTGAAAATACGAGTTGTAACTACCCGCTCCTTTATATTAATCGGTTTTCCATTTGCTCCACGGTCAAAATCAACAGCTGTTTTTTCCAGATATTTTTTATCGTTCCACATCAACCAACGACGTAAGTCATTAAAGCGGAAGTCTCCTTCAAAACCTAATTCAACAGCTCTCTCACGAACAATTTCGCTCATAAATTTATCCTTATCAGCAACATATTTACTCGCAACAGGAGAAGCTCCACAACGCGTACGAACCTTGTTAAACGCTTGTTCAGCTGTTAGTTTTGTATAATCAGGATCTGTTTTTGTTGCATCTCCATAACCTTGCAGTACAGCTTCGGCATACATCAGATACACATCCGCCAAACGCATATAAGACAAATGCATATAATTGTTCGGATATCCATCAATGTCATTGGTTGTCATCGGAGTTAACTTCCTCAATAAATATCCGGTACGGCTTGCTCCTGCATTATCTCTGGCAGCACCTCCGGTATATAAAGCAGCATAACGATACTTCTCTTTATCAGCAGGAGCTGAACCTTTGATAATTTTATCTCCATCAATTACAATATCGTTATAAAAACGAGGGTCACGATTTGACCACGGATCTGCCGGATTATATCCTGATTCCGGATCACTAATAGGCAATCCATTAGCCATACCGTAATTTTCTACAAACCGAGCATTAGGCGAAGAATAACCAGCCCCGATACACTTGGCTTGAAATATTGAAGATGGACCCCATGGACATCCTTTAAACCAGGAACTATAAACAGGAGATTGGAAAACGGCCTCAGGATATCCTGGTATCTTACTACTACCATTTGTATAGAATAAAGTTGAGTAATCCTTAAAATCAACCAATTTAAGCCAACTGTCGCCGCTATCCACGATACTCAACATCTCACCAAACGCTTTCGCCGCTTTTTTACAATATTCAGGATTAAAACCTGCATTACCGGTAGAAGCTTTATTCATCAAAGGACTACCTGCATACAAATAATTTTTTCCGAGATACGCCAATGCTACCATTTTGGTAATACGTTGCTGATTCTTACCTGAGGTTAAGGCCCCTGCAGTCGTCTTATCCCAATCGACAGGCAATAGATCCGCAGCAGCACGTAAGTCTTCTGCTACCCGCTCAGCTGTTTGTTGGTAAGTTAAACGAGGGAGTTCAAGTTTTTCAGTAGAAGTTAAAACTCTATCGATATAGGGAAGCCCTCCCCAATAGGTCATTAATTCAAAATGAAACCAGGCGCGGAAAAACAACAACTGACCTTTGATTAAATCCTTCTCTTCCTGGGTCGCATCTTGTAGTTTATCCAAATTGGCTAATCCTAAATTGGCTTTACGAATACCATACCAGGCATTAGGCCATAGACCTTTATCGAAAGTCGAGTTATTACTAGTATTAGGGGATCCGGCATCAAGATAGGATATCCATTGTACTGTAGTCCATCCCCAATAATTACCTTTATCAAATTCATCGTTCAACCAAATACCACCATCTTTATGAAGAACTTCATCAGCCAAATTCCAGTCAGTTGCCCAAGTTTTTCCAATGAAGTCCGGAACACAACAATATAACTCTTCAGTAAAACCCTGAAAATTCGTAAAGTTGATAAAAGCATCCGTTGAGGAGACAGTTGCATCAGGTGACTTATCCAGATAATCCGTACAAGAGGTAAGTCCGGTTATTGCCAGAAAAACGAAGATTCCGGCAATTATATTGATATACTTTTTCATCGATCTATATTAAAAAGTTACATTAAGGCCTAAGTTAAATCGTCTCACTGTTGGATATGCTGATGATAGCCCCATATTTACTTCGCGGTCATCCGGCATTTTTGTCCACATAATTAAATTATCGCCATTTAAATATAAGCGAAGTGTGTTAATACCGAATTTCTTCAGATAAGACTGATTAAAGGTATAGGCAATCTCAGCATTTTTTAAACGCACGTATGAACCATCATACAAATAATTTGTACCCGAATAATCCATATGGGAATTCCAACGTGGCATAGGTACATCTGCATTTGTATCATCCTTCGTCCAATAAGAACCCTGATGATACACCCTGTCTAAATGGGCAGAGAAACTTCCTAATGATAAATAGCGGTTACAATTATTCACCCCATAAAACTGAACAAAAGCGCTGAAATGCTTCCATTCTACACCAATAGTAGCATTATAGGTATTTTGTGGCCGTTCAGGATAGCCGTAAGGAACATTGTCTTTATCATCAACAACTCCATCAGCATTATAATCAACCATATTCAAGTTACCGGGCAACTTTTCTTTATCATAAGTTTTTAATTGGGTGCTACCGTACACCTGATCCCAGGTATTATAATAACCACTGCTTATGTATGAATAAGATTGTCCAATCTGCTTTCCAGCTCTTTTTTGATAATCATCTTTTAACTGAGGATCATCTGCAAAAAGTACTTTATCTTTAGCATGAGTCATACTAAATTCACCCCAAACCCGAAAATCTTTATTTAGTTTTTTATTAAGTCTCAGGCTTAACTCATATCCTTTTACACGTACCTCTCCCAGATTGGCAGTCGCTGGATTACCACCGAAATAGCCAGGAATTGCTCGTTGAGAACCATCCAATAAAATATCCGTACGATGATCATTGAAAAACTCAACACTACCGGCAAAAAGACCTTTTAAGAAAGCATAATCAATACCCACGTTGGTTTTTGTCACTTTCTCCCAGTGTATATCCGGGTTTCCGAGTTTTTTCAAAGTCCACCATGTATATGGACTCATAGTCCCAGCCTGAGCCCCCAAAGGAGAATTGCCTCCATAAGACCATTCGTTCACATACAAAAAACGGTTGGAAATATTATCGTCTCCTACCTGTCCCCAGGAAGCTCTCACCTTCAACATATCAAGGATATTAAGTTTTTTCACTAATTTCTCCTCACTAAGCATCCATCCGAAAGCAGTAGAAGGGAAAAAGGCAAAACGATAGTTGGGGCCAAACTTTTCAGAACCGTTATATGCACCATTAAATTCGGCAAAATATTTACCCGCATAATTATAGGTTAAACGACTTACCCAGTCTTCACGATAACTAGGAAATACACTACCACCTGCACTTTGGTCACGGCTAAACAAACCTAAACCCGAAACTTCATGTTTCCCAAATTTGCGGGCATAATCCAACTGAGCCTGGTAGAACATCTTCCGGTAAGTTGCGCCATAATTTGCTGCATCAGTATTTGCACTCCAACGAGTTGGAAGCCAATCAAATTGGTTAGTGCCCAAATAGTTACTATGCTTTACCTCTCCCGTAACAGGATCTATATATGTTTGCTGCACATTACCATTGTCGTAAATACCTCCTACAGACTGAAATGAGTTATCAAGAGAGATCAATGCCTTAGCAGATAAACCTTTGGTAATCATACTAAGATCTTGTCTTAATGAAAAGTCAGTATTTATACGTTTATTGGTAGTTTTCCTGACTCCATTATTAGCCAATGTTAAAGCAGAGTTAATAGTGGATACAGGATCCGGAGGATAATATCCCCATGTACCATCAGAATAATGAGGGTAATAAATATCCGGAGCAGAACTATAAATACTTTGCCAGATACGATACTCCCATGCATCCTGATTATAAGTATCCTGTTTTACACCATAAGAACCAGACAAGTTTACAGACAATAAAGTGGTTTTAGTCAGATCAAAATCTAAATTGCTTCGAACATTAAGTCTTTGATAGCCATATCCGGGATCATATGATTTTCCGGCATCAATTTTTTTCAAAATATCACCTTCATTCAAATAGTCAATTGACGTGAAATATCTTACAGAAGAGGTACCGCCTGAAATATTAATATTCGCATTATGCGACATAGCGGATTTGTTAACTAATTCGTCTGCCCAATCAACATTAGGGTAACGTTCAGCTTCAGCCTGACTGCTTGGATTTCTATATTTATTCAACTCAGAGTATGGGGTGTATTTATCCCATGACGTTGAATAAAGACCCAATTCACGCTCAATAGCCATATTACGAATACGCAACGCATCATAAGAATCATACTTTGTGGCTAAACGAGAAGGGACTTTCAAGGTCGTATTAACAGCAACACGAATATCAGCCTTACCTTCTTTTCCTCGTTTTGTGGTAATCAGAATTACCCCATTTGCACCCTTAACACCAAATACAGCTGTTGCAGATGCATCTTTTAAAACTGAGATGCTAGCTACAGAGCTAATATCCACACTATTCATCGGACGTTCAATTCCGTCAACCAAAACCAGTGGATCTGAATTATTCCAGGTACTTTGACCGCGAATAAAAATTTTGGGATCTTCACCACCAGGTGCGCCACTCGTTGCGACCGTAATAACACCAGGCAAGTTACCGGTCAAAGCAGATCCGATATTTGAAACCCCTCCGGCTCTTTCGAGTACTTCCCCTTTAGTTTGTGTTATCGCTGCTACAACACTCTCTTTCTTCTGTTGGCCATAACCAACTACGACAAGCTCATCCATCTGATGCGTATTACTACTCAACAGAACCGTTACAGAGTTTTTCCCTGCCACATTAACTTCAAGAGTCTTGTAACTAACAAATGAAACTACAAGGGTTTGCTTATCAGATGGTACACTTAAGACAAACTGACCATTTAAATCAGTAACAGTTCCTACATTCTTGAGTCCTTTAACTAATACAGTTGCTCCAATCAAAGGTTCTTTCTTTTCATCAAGAACACGCCCTTTTATCACACGCTTTGTCTGAGCCATAAGCGTTGTGCTAAAAAAAAGCAATGACAAAAGCAATATACTTGTTTGTCTCAATCTCTTTTTTGTTGAAATATGAAACTCTTTTGAAAGAATCCCGTATATTTTTTCCATTATATTTTTGATTAACATATTAATTTGATTTGTATCAATTAGCACCAAATAAAAAAATTCAATCAGCAATCAATATATAACTCTGATTTCTGCTAATTCCTCTTTGTATTAAATATTTCAACTATCGTCTTTCACAATGCCCATAACATGATTTTTAAGATTAACAATATAGTAACCAGATCCCTCTGCTAAACAGTTGAGCTATTGGTCTCCGGAACCGAAAATTCAAATTTCTCGCCTTTTGTCTCTTCCTGTGTCTGTTTTTAATCTATCGGATTCTGTACCTAGTAAGATTTAAGTTCTGTTTTTCAGGTTAAAACAGGGGATCCATATAGTAAAATCCCCTGTTGAGATTGTGAAGTTAACTCGTCCTTCATTTTTCCATTTCTGAAAATGGATATTCCATTTCTAATTGTGGATATTAAACAAAGCACACTATATCAGCCCAGCTAATACACTAATAACCAGAACCATCTTAAACCAGCAATTTACATCGGCACCCCAAGACATCTATAAAAAACACCTGCCAGCAGACCTATTTTACAGACTTTGCGGTAAAGACAAATTCCTTCAAGGCAAATAATTTCAGGCCTTCTTCTCCCACAAATTTCAGATAAACATCGTGACGTCCGATAGTCGGAGCTGTTTTTACCGTAAACCTATTTGCCTTGGATAAACTGCCGGTATTTCCAATCCTACAGGTTGCAATTTTCTTTCCGGTTTCAATGGAATCGAGCCACACTTCCACAACACCTCCTTGGGTATCACAATATGCAGTAAAGGAAACCTGACCTGTTGTTTTTTTATAGTCCGGACTGCCAAACTCAACTCCGGCATACAATGCCCAATCATTATTATGAATGTCACCCAACAAAGAAACACCATCTACAACAGCACTTTTCCCTGTCCCAAACTGATTCGCCGGACACTCTGCCAGAATCGGAGTGTAGGCATCGCGATAGAGATACAAGTCAAAATCGGCTGACTTATTTCCCTGCACATACAATCCTTGTCTGTTTGCACACCAGCCGTTATAATCTTTCGTGAAGCGATCAAGAACGGACACGTCTATTTTTTCACCAACAGGAAGCCAGTTTACTCCGTCCAGGCTGTAATACCCACTCATCTCGTGATTTACCCGGATCAGTTTCAGCCAAACCGCCTTATTACCGGCCGTATTTACTGTTTGATACAAAGTCTTGTCGTAGCTGAAGCATATAACCGGTTGACCTTTACCGTTTCTTGCGGAATAGAGTTTCACAGCCAGATTTTCCAATCCGTTCATCAATCTCAGACCGGCTTCATCGGTTGCGGAGTCTGGTTTAAACTCTACCCGTGTGATCAGTGAGTAGTTGTGCTCCGGATCAGTTTTTATCACAGTATTGGCTTTGGTTGCACTTTTAGGATTTAGTCTTAACCAACCTGGTCTTGCAGAAAGCGAGTAGAGTGACGAGGGAGTCTGTCCAAGGAATGACCATTCAGGATTGAGTTTCTGAGAATTAAAAAAGTCTGACTTCGGAACCATCCATGAAATACCGCTTGAAGGCAATTGGGGGGCTCTTTTCACCTGATTCACCGGATAATCAGCCAATACAGAGCCATCCGTTCCATATTTTACCTCATTAACCAATCCCTGACGTCCCTGACCATACCATTCATTATTATTGGCGCGCGCCCAGACCGGGTGCATCAGCCAACTTGTACCATCATTCAGATGTACTGCACCTGATGCATGATTGGGGCCAAAGAAAATTGAACCCGGTTTGTTAGGGTCTTTTTCATTGAATAAATCGACTGGCGATGTCCAGGCCGATTTATCAGCAGTCAGGGTTTTACTTCTCATCACCTTCTGCCCTCCGGACACATCCCGTGCAAAAGCATAATAATAGTAACCGTTATGTTTCCACATCACCGGACCTTCCGCCCAACTAAAAGGATGCATATCTGTTCCGGGATTTAACCAGGTCAGGTCATATACAACACCTGTCGGTTGTCCGGTTTTATCCAATTCAACAATGCCATTATTGGACTGTCCGTTTTTTACAATCATATACCACTTCCCATCTTCGTCAATAAAGATTGAATTGTCATATCCAAGACCGTAAGGAAGCTGTGACGGATTATTCACTTTAATCGGCATACTCCATGGTCCTTCAGGTTTATTGGCTGTTACAAAATACATGGTATTGGCTCTGGAAAAGAAATCCCAGTATTTATTATTGTAGTAAACGATCTGGCCACCCCAGCAACCGCCACTTGGAGCATCTCCGTATAAAGCCCAATCTGCAGAAACTGGTTGAGCAATCGCCTCCCAGTGAACCAAATCGGTAGAATGATAAATAACTGGGGTTGGATTAAATGATGATCCCGTTGTATAGAAATGACTTCCAATCTGACTCAGAGTACAATCAGAATGATCACCGGGAATCACCGGATTCATAAATGTGTTAAAAGATGGGGTTTGTCCAAATCCTGATAGTGGAAAAAAGAAGCAGTTCATTCCAACTAAAACTGCCGCAAATAGTTTTCTCATCGTGTATAATATAATTTAAATAGTTTGCACGGAGTGGAGTAATGAATATCTCTGGAGATTTAATTTTGCAAATGAGATATGGCACAGATTATTAAATAAGACTTCAATAAAGAATACAGATTGGAGTGATTTTCACTCCAATCCTATTCTTACCACAATTTACCAATCTTGGTTACCTTAAACTCTATTATTGTCATACCTATTTATGCTATAATTCTCATGTACAGATTTTATACCATTGACTCATTTGTATTTTCAAATACTTAATGCGAAGATAGACCAGTGGCTAATTCTCATTTTCAAAAATCAGCCATTTGTTTTCCAGTTTCAGATATAACAAACAACACATACAGCATATAGACATCTAAAATACAGACACTTAACAAAATCAGAATAACATATACCTAGCATATTCTATAATTTGAATAAAGTAGAATATGAGGGCATTCCAAAAGGAAAATGAAAGCGCTGAGAATTGAATATTTGAAATTCAATCTGTAGATGTGCTCAAATAAAATGAGGATACCCAACTTGGATACCCTCACATATATTCTTTTACTTTGATCTCTCTTAAAACCGTGGTTTATAGAACAATCTTAGTTAACAAATTATTGCCTTTTACAATATACACCCCTTTAGCCAAGCCAGAAATAGATGTTTGTCCTCCATTTACATTCACTTTTTTAACTAAGATGCCATTAATATTGAGCACTTCAACTACTCCATCAACATTCACTAATTGAATAGCACCATTATCAACAAAAGCAGATCCCTGTTTCTCAAAAATACTTTTCACAGACATTGGGGCTGTTTGACTTGAAAACTGAATATCAGTAAATTTTGTTGGATCATTATATTGAGTATCACTGTTATCTTGCCAGAACAACTGACATGTTCTTCCCCCTGCTTCACCAGTGGTATTATCTGCTGTTTGAATATCAAATTTCAAATTTGCCCCATCAAAAGTAGCATCTTGCTGAAGCATTGAAATCGGAAACTTAGCTTCAAGAACATATCCCTCTGATGTTGATACCGTTTTAAATTCAAATCCATTATCTGCCATTGAGGTAGAATCGAGTGACCACTGCCCGCTAGACCGGCCTGTCAGCTGATTCCCATCCCGTTGTATTCTTACCTGCCAAACACCAGATGCATAGGAGGTGCTTGTTGGATCCATAGCAAAAAAGGTTTCAACGCAATCTCTTTCATATGAATTCGCTATTGAAAATTCAGAATGAGGTGTATTATCAACTACCTGAACAGCCAGATATATGTTCTGCGCATCTTTGGCTAGCTGAAATTTTGATGTTGAACCACTTGCTGTTCCTTTTACTGATGTTTGATCTTTCCATTGATTTGCCGACCAGCTGTCTTTATTATCAATAATACCATCAATGACTGGCGGAGTAGATACAGAGTAGAAAATTTGAGCTTCCACTGCTTGAGATTTCAAACTTGCACCGGAATTTTTCAAATCCACCTTTTGTGCCACCATTACATTACAAAACAAAACACCTCCCAATAATGGAAGAATACTTTTACTGAGTAGAATTTTCATAAACAAATAATTTAAAGTTAATACAAAAACAATTTTCATACTTCCCGATCATATATCGGAATCATGAAGTACAAAAGTATCAACAACACTGTTATTTCTTTTTTGATATTGAGTATTTGCTTTTTGATTTTAGATATAATGATGATTTCAGACACTTATATGATCAAAATAGATTGAAAATACACACTTAATTTCCTCATATATCTATTAATATTCGACAGCATTGATTTGGAACAGACTTAAAAAAAAGCAGGAGTTCCAGACCTTTTCCTCGTCATCAAAACTCCTGCTTAAACTACAGAGCTTGCCTTCCCTGTAATAGTTAACCACAAATCACAAACTTATTTCAACAAGACTTTCGAGGATTGAACTGTCCCGTCAGACAAATGTTGTCTAAGAATGTACAAACCTCTCAAATCGTTTAACGAATGGCTTATTTTCTCTCCAGTCAGCGTATAATATTCTTCTGACACAACTACAGGAGATGTTTTTGTAGCTTCAACTCCTGTTGGCACAGAACTACTATAATAAGTTATATTATCCAGGCGATAGTCATTTGTTTGTGCGGCAATTCCCCACACCAGTTGAGTAGAACCAGATGTATAAGGAGTTGCACTTGCATCGTTAAAAGATAGTAAGGTATTCCATGCCACACTGTCAGTTGAACAGGCGATACTAATCGTAACCGGACTAACTCCTGAAACTGTAGCCTTCAGCCAGGTTGGAGTCCCAATCGAACTGATAGTATAAACACTGGAATTCCAAGGATCAAGACGTGTTAAACCTGCCGCAGCACTGGTTTTGTAAATTCGTCCGGCCAGTTGTAATTGCGAATTAATATATGCCATGACATAATACCCCTCCATTATCCCCGGAGCGTAACCTGTATTTGCATCCTGACTTGGATTATTCCCTCTTAATAATACGCCAAACTTTGCCTCTGAAGCTACCGAAAGATATTCTTTCCAGATAACAGAATAATCTGTTGCATTTGAAGGAAACGAATTAAGGTTCAATACTCCGGTAAGATTCTTTACACCGCCGGTGTACATTTTCAAACAATTACTGGTCATATCATTACCTGCATACGATACAACACCAGCAGTTCCTCCATTGGCTGTCAGAATTGATGTATTCGCTGCCGGCGGTGTAATTGCGGTAGTACCGGCCACATCATTGTCAAAACTGTACGTAATTTTAGTTTCTGCAAAAGCAGTTAAGCCGACTAAAAGGGCAGCTGTCAAAAGTGTAATTTTCTTCATAAATCACGGTTTTAAATTTGTTTATAATTGGAATTAACAAAAAGCCTGATTGTATCTGTAGTAGCAACCATCACATTAATTTGTTTATGATGAATTTTCCGGGAAATAAAACAGATATACCTTTATGAATAAATTATAGGCCAATCTTTACAACACAACATCAGCACCGCCTCATAATTCATTAATTCAATGACCGTTACAAACATAGGCAAAACACCTCCTCTAAAACTTTCGTTTTTAGATATTCAGTTTTCAATTTTAAACATATCGGCTAAAATGCAAAATCTATATACAAAAAATGAGAGCCAATTACGAAAATCGGCTCTCATTTGTATTTGAATGACACTATTGATCTGAAATATAAAATTAGATCTCTGTCGGAGATTTCCCAAAATGCTTTTTAAACACGGTGCTGAAATATCCGATGGAAGAAAACCCACAGAGTTCACTGACTTCTGTAACACTGTATTTTCTGCTCTGTAGCAATTCCTGCGCATAATCCAACCGTACTACTTTTATGAAATCAGTAGGAGACTGGTCGGTAAGCGCCTTTACCTTTTTATAAAGTAATGACGAACTTACATTCATAGCCGCAGCAAAATCATCTTTCCCAAACTCTGAATTTGAAATATTTGCCCGTACCACTTCCGACATTTTCTTGAGAAACTTATCGTTTAGCTCATTTGTCAGAATCTGGTCATTATTGCTAGTCGGGACTTTAATCAGTTTTAGCGCCTTTTCTTTTACTGCAGCCCGGTTACGAATAATCGTTTTTATCCGCTGAACCAGCAAAGTCATATCAAAAGGCTTAGTCAGATAGTCATCTGCTCCAAGACCCAATCCATGCAACTGCTCAGCTTTTCCGGAAAGTGCGGTAAGCATAATAAGGGGAATATGTGATGTTTCGTAAGTCGATTTCATTAACCGGCAAAGCTCAAATCCATCCATATTGGGCATCATCACATCCGAAACAACCAGATCAGGCATCTCTTTTTGAATCATCTCCCAGGCCTCTACGCCATCTTCGGCCAACAAGACCTCAAATTCGGTCTGAAGCGGATATCTCATAAAGTTACGTAGATCATCGTTGTCCTCAACAATTAAAATACGCATTTCCCGTTTAGGCAACTCTTCCTGTTGCATTTGGATCTGAGATCCCTTTTCCGGTATTACATAAGGTAGTGATTTGGATATTATTCCTTTGGCAGAAGTCTCATCCTCAACCATCTCTTTAAATGGTATTACAAGCCTAAAGGTGGAACCCTCATTTTCCTGACTTTCGCAACTGATATCACCGCCATGCAGTGCTACATAATTTTTCACCAATAAAAGCCCGATACCCGAACCGACAATCTTCGAATTTATAGCATTCTCTCCACGGTAAAACTCCCTGAATAGCTGGCGTTGGGCCTTTTTGCTGATTCCTATCCCATGATCCTGCACTTCCAGAGTCCAGATATCGGGGTTACATCTCAAACTGATCTGAACCCGGCTATCCGGATGTGAATATTTAATCGCATTGGAAATCAGGTTGTCAATTATCTTTTCCATCATGGACTCGTCGATAGCTGATTGATAACATTCCTGGTCTGAGTCAAATTGCAGATCAATGTTTTTACTTTTAGCACAAGACTCAAACATCATACTTCGATGCTCAACCAATTTTACAACATCAACCATTCTTAGAGAGAGTTGTTCTTTACCGATATCCACTTTCTGAAAATCCATCAATTGAGTCACCACTGTCGAAAGACGTCTGGCTTGTTCAGTTGCCAGTGAAAGATAGTGTC
>NZ_JAKZKV010000003.1:403699-522306 GCF_022808675.1 Parabacteroides sp. FAFU027 | reverse complement strand
GCATTTGCAAATCGTATTATGAAGTGCAAAAGTGCAAATTGAAATCCGTTTAATTCAAAAACGACTATAACTGACTAAATTTCAAATATATCAAAGACCTTTTTTAGATTTTAATGGGACAGCAATGATAATACTTCACACTACAATATGCAATCTAATCACGCAAGGTCATGTAAATGGAGAGGTCTAATATTGCTATTATCTGTAATAGCATTTCCGATAAAAGCCGTTGAATGGCAATGGTCTGTACCTGTCAAAAAAGTAATCTCTTCTGAAACGAATGATCATCCGAATGCTTTTCTCTGGATACCCTCAAACTGTAAGCAGGTAAATGCGGTAGTGGTTGGGCAGCAAAATATGTTGGAAGAGTCCATCTTCGAGCATCCGTTATTTCGGAAAACGATGTCCGAGCTTGGTTTTGCTGTCGTTTGGTTTTCACCCATGATGGATCTTACTTTTGATTTTCATAAGGGAATAGGAGAGACGTTTAATGAGATGATGACGGATCTGGCTAAAGTTTCCGGTTATCAGGAACTGGAGTATGCCCCGGTTGTACCGATAGGCCATTCCGCACAAGCCAGTTATCCGTGGAATTTTGCGGCATGGAATCCCGGCCGCACGTTAGCTATTCTTTCAATACACGGTGATGCTCCATTGACTAAGCTGACCGGTAGCGGCCGCCCGAATCCCGATTGGGAAGACCGCACAATTGAAGGTGTTCCCGGATTAATGGTAGAAGGGGAATACGAATGGTGGGAAGATCGTGTGCTGCCTGCTCTTGACTATCGTGCAAAATATCCCAAAGCTCCTGTTTCATTTCTGGCAGATGCAGGGCATGGACACTTTGATTGTTCGGATGAGATGGTGGATTACCTGTGTCTTTTTCTGCGAAAAGCGTCCACATATCGTTTGCCTGCAAAAGCATCAATAAATAAGCCGGTTAAGTTAAAACCGGTCGATCCTTCAAAAGGATGGTTGGCAGATCGTTTCCGCCCTGATAAAATGCCTTTGGCTCCGGCAGCTCCATATAATAAATACAAAGGCGATGCAAACGATGCATTTTGGTACTTCGATCGGGAAATAGCTGAAGCTACTGAAAAATTTTATGCCCGGGAAAGAGGGAAGAAGCCTCAATATATCGGTTTTACACAAAAAGGAAAGTTGTTGCCATTTAACCTCAAAAATCATGCCCGGATTGTGGGCAAGTTTGAGCCGGAAGATGACGGGTTGACTTTTCATGTTGGTGCAGCCTTTACTGATACGTTGCGCTTGAGGGGTAGCGATGAACATGCTGCTGGTCAACCTGTGATCAATCGTATTTGCGGTCCTGTAGTGAAAGTCAATGATACCACATTTACAGTCCGTTTTTACAATATGGGTTTGAATAATAAAAAACGAACCAGTGATATTTGGTTAATCGCTACTCATAAAGGTGATGAGCAATATAAAAGTACAGTCCAGCAATTTACCCTGCATTTCCCCTATCCGAATACAGAAGGTGTGGCGCAAAAAATATCCTTTGATTCCCTTGATGATGTAAAATCCGGAATAAAATCCATTAAGCTGAATGCTAAATCAGATCGTGGAATGCCGGTATATTATTATGTTCAAGAGGGGCCAGTCAGGATCGTTGGTGATACTTTATTCTTTACGCAACTCCCGCCACGAGCCCAATATCCGGTGAAAGTGACGATCGTAGCCTGGCAGTACGGACGCTCTGTTGAGCCCAAAGTGAAGACGGCTTTACCTGTTGTACGAAGCTTCAAAATTTACCGGTAAAATTATTGATTGGAATAGATAATGTTGTTTTCTGTAAGTTGTTGATTTATAACCTGTAATTGTGGGTGGTGTAAGGACTGTCTTCGAAAATAGTGATTCCCATGAGTTGTTGTCTGTTAGTTTCTGTTTTTTTCTCAGTGGCTTTTTTGAGACAAATATATTGTCTATTTTTGTCTATCTAATTTAGCCATGAAAATAATGAACAGGAAACACCGCTATATCCTCTTTTTACTTTTCTGTATTCTATTTCTTCTTCCCAGGGCAGAGATACGATTCAAAACACTACCTGTGTCGGACGGGAATGAGTTGACGGAATTAAAATCTTTGTATAGGGACTCGCTGGGATTTGTTTGGATTGGCAATGCCCGTGGACTAACCCGTTACGATGGTCGCGATAAGAAAACGTATCCTATTCCCGGTTGTGCCAAATCATTTGTTTCTGACATTGATGAATTAGATCGTACCCGGTTGTTGGTCTGTTCTTCTAAGGGTGTTTACGAGTTTGACAGAAATACAGGGGAATATGTTCATCTGGTTCAGTATAAAGATTCGTTAGCTTTCTGTACGCTGGAAGTATCTCCTGATAAATCCGTGTATTACATTAGTTCAAATCGATGGTTTGATATTTATAATGCTCGTACCCGGTCGTTAAAGCGATATCTGATTATGTATAACAGAGAGCCGGTACGTATTCTCTGTTTAAGTAGAGGACGTGACAACAAGATTTGGATGGGAACTTCTAAAGGCGTTTGCCGGTTTAATCCTGCAACCCGAAAATTCGATTTTGTGAAATCCTGCGGCTACGAAAGTGTAAACCGGATTCACTTAGAACAGGAACTCGTTCTTATTGGCACTGATAATGGCCTTTTGATTTACAACAGTAAAAATCAGACGTGTAAACCTCTTCCGCAATTTAATAATCGGATTATCACTTCATTTACTATAGGAAAAGGAGGGGTGACCTATGTCGGGACCAATGGATTCGGTGTCGCTCTGCTTGATTTGAAAACCATGCAAATCCGGGAATGGCTTACCCATAATTATAAAGGGGAGCTATCATTACCGGCCAATTCGATTTATTCATTACTTTATGACCGGGATGGCGTTCTTTGGATTGGGACCTATTCCGCCGGCGTATGCTTTACCCAAAACTATAAAAATAAATTTTCTACCTACAAATACGGAGGGGATGAATCACTCCAAAAACAGACTGCCCGGTCACTCTATTTGTATAAAGGTATCAAGCTGATTGGAACACGGGATGGTCTCATTGTCTCAGAAATATCCGGTAAAAGTACGTTGTACACCGCTGGAATTGACAGAGAAGGATTACGTTCCAATATTATTCTGAATATTTCGCCTTACTTTGGCCACGAAGGCAGTTTCCTGATTTCCACTTTTGGGGGAGGAATGTCAGTCTTTAATCTCGCTACCCGGAAATTTTCTACCTTTATAAATAAGGAACCATTGCTTTCTGGCAAGGTTTATGGAGCCTCAAAAGCTCCGGATGGCTTTGTTTGGATTCCTACTCATAGCGGAGTCGTAAAATGTAATATCCAGGGAACTCCCTCTATTGTGAAAATTGTTAGTGGCGAAAATGAGTTAAAAACCAATGTCTTTGTATCCGTTTATTGTGATCGGTCAGGAAGAGTATGGGTGGGATGTGATAAGGGATTGGCTATCTATGACTCCAAAAAAGAGAAGTTTATTCGTTCGGAATTTTATTTATCGAAGACTAAAGGACAGGCTGTTTCCTTTTTGGGTGAAGAAAATGGCAATGTATGGGTTTGCGTATTCGACGCAGGACTTTATCTTTTTGATAAGAATCTTAATCTCAAAGCTCACTATACGGTTAAAGACGGATTACCTGATAACTCTGTCGTAGGTGTTCAAAAAGATCAGAGAGGTGATTTGTGGATTTCAACAAAAAATGGCTTTGCTCGTTTGTCCAAAGGGAAAATTCGTTCGTTCTCGTTGTTGGATGGGCTTCCCGGCCTTTTCTTCCTGCAATCGGCAAACGGACAGGATGATTCGGGTAATTTGTGGTTTGGGGGTGAAAACGGTCTGATGTATTTCAATCCATTGCATATCCAGGAAAATCCGATAGCCCCTGAAACCGTGATATCAGATGTGCAGATTAAAAACAGGGATGTTGTACCGGTTTTAGATAGAAGTTTTTTGGGTAAATATTATCCTATCACAGTCAAAGGTAAATCGAATAGCCTGAAAATCAGTTTTGCGGCACTTAACTTCTATAATCCGGAGGATAACCGGTTCCGGGTTATGTTAAAAGGCTATGATCAGGAATGGAGAAGCCTTGGTAATGTGAATAACGTGGAGTATAATAATTTACCTTCAGGGAATTATCAGTTCATTGTATATGGAGCTAACAATGAGGGCTTATGGACTAAACGACCAGCTGTATTGCCTATCGTCGTAAGTTACTATTTTTACCAAACGACCTGGTTTATAATTTTTTGTATTCTTATTGTTGTGGCTATTCTTTATTGGGTATTTATCTATTACTTTAAGCGGACAGCGATTAAAATCAAGAACCAGATACTTTCATCATTACCCACTAAAGAGCCAGTAAAACTTAAATTCAATGAAGATAAAAGTAAGGAAATTCTAGAGGTGGTGCGGAAATATATGGAAGAAGAGAAGCCATTTCTTAATGTCAATCTGAAACTATCCGATGTTGCTGAAGCCACCCAGATTCAACAAAATGAAATATCGCACGCCATTAACCAGTTTCAGGGGCAAAGTTTTGCCGATTATATTAATGGGTACCGGGTAAATGAGCTGATTGAACGGATGAAAACGGATAAAGAATCCAACCTGAAAATAACCGGTATTGCTTTCGACTGCGGATTTTTCTCAAAAGCCTCTTTCTATCGGGCATTTAAAAAAGCAACGGGTATGACACCTGGTGAATATTTCAAAGGAGCCGGTTCCGAGGTGTAATCATCTCAGCCGGGCTGCATTTTTCCACGGATATCAGATTTCTGAATTGTGAATCTGATGTCCGTTTTTTTTTACGTGTCATGTCTCACCTTTCTGCCTGATTTTTCACCACTTTCTTTTTGCGGATAGACTATTTTTAAGGCTCTATAACGGTTTGTATGGGTAATACTTTTTAAGGCAGATGCAGTCATAATTATTTAGCCACGAATACACGAATAAGAAAGTGTCTTTTCTTTTTTCAGTAATGAAAAAAGATTTGTGAAACTACGATTTCATTTCACCTGACTAACAAAAGGTTATATGCTGTTTTTAATTCGTGTATTAACTTCGTTGATTTTCAATTCGTGGCTAAAATCATTTAGATAGAGTTTATCATAATTTATTTCACGAAATCCTTTAGGGAAATTCTTTCCCAAAAGGAAGATAGAATTGATGACTACCAACACAAACCGTTATAGAGCCATTTTTAATGCCCCATGGACCTGATGTCCGGATTGAGCTGGTAATGTGTTGTGAAGTAGTCTTTTATACACTTGTAGGCTAAAATCGCAAAATGGTCGCAAAATGCATATTGAGACCACCTTTAATAGTTTATATAATGTGTTTCGGGAGTTTGTAGAATATTTTTGTGCCATACAAACAAACCTATTATACCCTTGATCCGTTTTTTAGAGAGACTAGTACATGGAAAATATTCTACAGAATTTTTTAGAAAAGCACACCATTGCCCTTCTGTTTTTTCGGGAATGTAAAGAGGTATTTTATGGATATTCAGAATAGATAAATCCCTAAATTAAAATCCATATTGCATGAAAATTAAATTCGATTTTCGACGGTTATTGTATAGCCGTTTATCCCGCAAAGCACGACTGATGTTGCTGCTTTGCCTGATGTCGTGCACGACTGTGCTCTATGCGAGTCCCGGTGTAATGGAACAAGCATCGATGCAGCAGACATCTCAGCAGAAGACTATTCTGGTAAATGGTATCGTAACAGATGCACAGGGCGAACCCTTAATCGGGGTCAATGTAATTGTCAAAGGAGCAGCAGGTGGAACCATTACCGATATTGATGGTAAGTTTAGCGTTAAGGTTCCTAATGAGAATTCTACCTTACAGTTTTCCTATATCGGTTTTAAAGCGAAGAGCCGTGTGGTTGGAAAAGACCGAATCCTGAAAATTACGCTGGAAGCGGATAATAAGATGATGGAAGAGGTTGTCGTTGTTGGTTATGGTACAGCAAAACGGAAAGACCTGACCGGTGCAGTTGGTCGCGTGGACGTGGAAGAGCTACAGAAAGCTCCGGTAAAATCACTGGATGAAGCTTTGGCCGGACGTGTAGCCGGTGTACAGGTCATTTCAGGTGATGGACAGCCGGGTTCTAATGCCGAGATTGTTATCCGTGGGGTGGGCTCGGTGACGCAAAGCACAGCTCCGTTGTATGTGGTAGATGGATTTCCTCTGGAAGAAGCCAATTTTAACTCCATCAATCCGAATGATATTGAATCGATTGATGTGTTGAAAGATGCTTCATCGACAGCTATCTATGGAGCCCGGGGTTCTAATGGTGTGGTTTTGATTACGACCAAACGGGGTAAATCAGAAAAACCGACAATTACTTATAATGGCTATTACGGAGCTCAGAAACCGGTGAAAACCATGGAATTGCTAGATGCATACGAATTTGTCCGTTTGCAGAATGACGTAACTCCCGGATATGCTACTGGGACTTATTTAACCACTGGTAGCGGATTGAATGTGAAAGATCTGACATTTGAGAACTATAAGAATGTCGCTGGGATTGACTGGCAGAAACTCTGTACCAGAAATGCTCCTGCTTTCCAGAATCACTCCATTTCACTCTCGGCAAAAACGAATAAGACAGCCTATACCGTCTCTGCATCCTATACAGGGCAGGAGGGTTTGGTCATTCAGAGTGGCTTTGACAGATATCAAGGGCGTTTTACCCTGGACCAAGATATAACGGATAAGTTGAAGGTAGGAATCAATGTAAACTATTCTAATGCCACGACTACTGGCATTGCCGGTAATTCACAATTTGGCGGTAGTGCATATTTTTCTTTTATGACTAACCTTTGGACGTATCGTCCTGTTCTAGGTGCGGAAATGTCAACTGAAGATTACGATTCTTATCTGAATACGTTGGCAGACAGTGAAGACCAGACCCGTATCAATCCTTACCTTTCAACTATTAATACGGATAATTCTTCTGTAAATAAAGTCTTTACTCCGAATGGATATTTGCAGTACAAACTGACTAAAGATTTAATGTTTAAATCGACTTTTGGCCAAACTGTAAACACGAATGAGGCTTACAACTTTAATAATTCAAGTTCAGCAAACGGAAATCCCTATTCCGGTTTTGGTAGAGTTTATGGCGTTAATGGAAGCCGAAGCAATTCACAAACAACAAGTACATTGAATGAAAATACGTTGACTTACAATAAAAAGTTCAATAAGAATAATGTCCTAAACGCATTGGTTGGTTTTACTTCACAGGAATATAAACTTACATCTTCTGGTTTTGCCGCAACGAACCTGACTAGTGAAAGCCTTGGGATCAATGGCCTATATTTGGGTACGCCTTATTCTGTTGCGTCATATGCTTCTTCCAACAGAATGGAATCTTTCTTAGGTCGTGTAAATTACACCTTGATGGATAAATATTTATTTACAGCCTCAATGCGTGCTGATGGAAGTTCGAAGTTTGCACCTGGTAACCGTTGGGGGTACTTCCCGTCAGGGGCTTTTGCCTGGAGAATTAATCAGGAGAAATTCCTGAAAAATGTTAAGGACCTGGATAATGCCAAACTCCGCATATCCTTTGGCGCAACGGGTAATAACAGGGTCGATGATTACGCTTATTTGTCAAAATTGACATCAAGCACATCTTCGAATCTGGTATCCTTTAATGAGGCAAATACTGCCGCCCTTTATCTTTCACAGATGGGAAACAAAGCGTTGAAATGGGAGACCGGAATTCAAACTGATATAGGTCTTGATGTTTCACTTTTCAAAAGCCGGTTGAATATTGAACTGGATTATTACAACCGTGAAACAAAAGACTTGTTATTGAATGCAACAATGCCATATTATTCTGGTGTAAGTAGTGCGCTTAAAAATGTAGGTAAAGTAAGTAATAGTGGTATTGAGTTGTCTATCAATACTGTGAACTTTTCGAATAAGACGTTTAAATGGACCTCAAACTTCAATATTACGTTTAACCGTAACCGCCTGAAAGCATTAAATAGTGGGGAGACAGAGTTGTTAACCTACAAGAATTTTTATGGCTCAAATACAGTATCTTATCCTGCGTATATAGGAAAGGTCGGTTCTCCTGTTGCCATGTTTTACGGATATATATGTGAAGGCAATTATCAGTTAAGTGACTTTTATAGAGTGCAAAATGGTGGGTCAGGATATACTTATGTTCTTAAAGAAGGACTTCCATACTATGGAACTAAACAGACAATTAACAGCATCAACTCCAATCCGGCGCAAAACTGTATCCAACCGGGAGATGTAAAATTTAAAGACCTGAATGGTGACGGGTACATTGATCAGAATGATATGACAACCATCGGAAGCCCTTATCCGGTTCATTTCGGAGGTCTTACCAATACATTCTCTTACAAAGGATTTGATTTGAGTGTGTTTCTGCAATGGTCGTATGGAAACGACATTATCAATGCAAACCGCCTGATAATGGAAGGTTCGTTGAATACACCTAGTACAAATACTACCGGTTATGTGGGTATGATTCGTTACAATCAATATGCTACCTATGCCAATCGTTGGACTTATACCAATCCAAGTAATCTTTATCCAAGAGTAGATGCGCATGCTGGAGGTAGCCGTGCCTGGTCAACCCGTCTGATTGAAGATGGATCATATCTGCGTCTGAAGACTTTACAATTAGCATATAATGTACCTGTGAAACTGGTTAAGAAAGTGGGTATTTCAAATGCCCGTTTTTATATTTCGGGACAAAACCTGTTGACTATTACAGGCTATTCGGGAATTGACCCTGAAGTGTCGACTGCATCGGGTAGCAACCTGACACCCGGATTTGACTTTTCACCGTACCCGAGAACCAAAGTGTTAACCTTGGGTACTACTATAACTCTTTAATCTTTAAACTACAATCTATGAAGCGAATAGTATTGTTTCTATCCATATTTGGCGTCATCCTGACATCTTGTAAGGATTATCTGGATACAGAGCCGACCGGTTCTTTGACTCCTTCAAATTCGTACGCTTCCAAAAGCCTGATTACAAGTGCACTGGCAGCAAGCTATCTGGGCCTTAAATCGGCTTATGTTTACGGTCAGTTTTATCCGGCCTATGAGAATGCTCCTACGGATGAATCATTCTTTTTTACATCCAATCCGACTTATCCGTATGCTTATTATAATAATCAGGCCAGTGATAACTCTCAGTTATTGAACTTTTGGCAGCAGTGTTATGTGTCAATTAATAATGCCAATACGTTGTTGGCAAATATTGATGCTTCGGCTGCAAAAGGAGGAGTGGATACCACCTATGTAAGAAAAGCAAAGGGTGAAGCTCTCTTTCTGAGAAGCTATTATTATTTTCTGCTTACACAGTGGTTTGGAGGTGTACCAATGTTGACTCAATCTATTGAAGATCCAAATAATATATTGATTGAACGTACTCCTGAAAAGGAAATGTATGATCAGATTATAGCTGATATGATCCAGTCAGAAAAATGGTTGGATGGACAGACATCAGCATCTATGGGATATTCAGACCGGGTAACGCAGGACGCTGTGCGGGGAATTCTGGCTCGTGTGTTTTTGTATGCAGCCGGAGAGCCTGTTAATGGTACCAATAAATTCTCTCAGAGCGAATGTTATCATCAATCGGCAATCTGGGCCAGTAAATTGATTAAGGCCGGAACTCATGACCTGTTGAGCTCCTATAAACAGGTATTTATTGATGAGGCGCAAAATGCATATAATACTGAAAATATCTGGGAAATCGGATTTAACCAGTTTGGAGTAGGGGTAGTCGCTGCGAGTGGTACAATTGGTGTGTATTGCGGACCGACTCACTCTTATCTGAGAAGTTCCACGACTGATGATTATGATGGTTATTGCTACAACTATCTGAGACCGCATCCGCGTCTGTTCCTTTCATACGAAGCAGGAGACTCGCGCAGAGACTGGAATATAGCTAATTATTCATTCAAAAGCTCCGGATACAGCACAACTGCTTCAAACTATTACAATGATGCAAAAGTACCATTGGATACTACTAAATTGTGGTCAAGATCAGCGGGGAAATGGCGTAGAGAGTATGAACCTGTATCAAGTCGTTTGGTGAAGAACAGTTCTGCTGAGAACTTTCCGGTATTGCGTTATGCTGATGTATTACTGATGTATGCTGAAGCTCTGAATGAAATAGATAGTACGACTGTCAATGGATGTACGCTTACCAAATTTGATGCAATCAATAAAGTACGGGCCAGAGCGATTTCAACAAGTCGTGTTGTAGATCACATAAGCTGGACTACAGGTACTGGGTATACATCAGATCCTGTTGTAACTGTTTCTGGAGGCGGAGGCTCCGGAGCTGAAGTTACGATTGCCAGTCAGTATCTGATGAGTACAACTACAAACAGAACAATTTATCCTCTGCTTACAGTACAAGGGAGTGGATATACCACGGCTCCGACCGTTACAATCGGAAATGGTTGGGCTGCAAATACACCTTACAAAGTCGGTGATCAGGTAGCAGCTCCTAATGGTAAGCTCTACACGGTAACGATGGCAGGTACTACCACGACAACTGCGCCAACCAACTCATCAGGTTCTTCAGCGGCAGCGACTACCGGTGCGGTATTCTATTATGTAGGAACAGCCGCTAAAGCGGTTGCATACCTCAGTGATATGCCAAATGTAAATCTTAGCGGTCTGAATAAGAATGACTTCCGTGCGGCTATCATGATGGAACGCTACCATGAGCTGTGTTTTGAAGCATTACGTTTGCAAGACCTTCGAAGATGGGGTATCCTGATTCCTATGGTTAAGGATTTGGCAAATGACCTGAATGCGACGAATCTTACCGGTTTTTATATCAAAAATGCAGATGGTTCAAACTCATCTTATTTCCAGAAGTTCAAATGGAAAATGATAATACCTGGAACTGCAGAGCTTTCCGCCAATGATGTCATTTACATAAACAGTGACGTTATGTATCCGGTTACCAACATTGGAACAAAAGACCTTTATTGGCCGATTCCTTTGCGGGAGCTTAATCTCAACTACAAATTAACTCAGAATCCGGGCTATTAATTTTTAATACTGAAAAAACTGAATTTATGAAGAAGCTAATATTCATATTACTCACATCAGTTGCGTTATTCTCATGTAACGACGTAGCTGTCAATACACCGGATGATTTTACCGTAAATACCAATATCGTTGCCAAAGCAGGAGATACCATTGTCATCACAAAGGGAGATACAGTGAATTTTAATTTTACGGGAAATCCGGATTATATAACTTTTTTTCCCGGGACACCCGGTTATGAATATCGTTATTCGGGAGTAGCCCAGCGTGATGGAGATTCGAGCCTTGTCTACTTCTCAACCAAACTGGGCGCAACAACAGGAACAACAGGGACGCTTACCGTGTTGGCATCTAACGACTTTACAGGAACAATGGATTCTGCCAATATCAAAAAAGCGACCTGGGTGCCGGTTACGCAAAAGTTTAAGTTAGCAACGACTACAACAGCTGTCGAATCTGGAAAAGTTCGTATAGATACCATTTCGGGGATTGATAAAAAACGTCCGGTCTATTTTGCTTTCCGGTTTGTCTCTGATTCTATCAAAACCACTACGGATATCACTAAACCATGGATGATTACTGCATTTTCATTTACCAATTATTTCTCCAATGGTATTACATATCAGTTAGCGAATGATATGAGATCAGCCGGTTTTGTAACTAAGAGTTTGAAAAACAGTTCCAACTATTGGTATTTCTCAAATTCGACGCTGACATTTGCCATTAATGCTAAAAGTGTTGGTACTGCAGGGGACGAAGACTGGGTAATTTCACGGGCATTGGATATGAGATGTGTGCCGGCTGATGCCGGACTTGTTGTTAAGAGTCTTAAAACAACAGGTTTAATCACTTCGTATTCTTATGTGTTCACACAAACCGGAGTGTTTACTGCATCATTTGTGGCTAAAAACCAATCTTACGATACCGCTAAAGATGTGGTTAGACAGATGATTGTAAAGGTTGTAAATCCGTAATAATAATCAGATAAATCAATTCAATATGAAGAGAAAACAATTTGTTTATACAATACTATCCGTGATGGCCATGTTTATCTTAATGGTAATGCCGGGCTGTAAGAATGCGGATGAAGAGACTCCCTATACTGATTATGGTGTGTCTGTATTTGAGGGCTATGGAGATGCAAAACAGGCAGGACTTGATACTACTCTGGCGACAGGAGACACAGCCCTGGCTCGCGTCAGAACAAAGTTCTATGCTACACTGGATAATAATTCCAAGGTATTTACCGTCCGGATTACATGGTACAATCTGCCTAATGCTGCTATAAAGGCGCAGATATTTTCTCCTGCTGATTCCAGCGTTTTTGTATCTGCCTATTCAATGTGGGATGTAAATACAGCGTTGTCCGGTAAATCCGGTTGGGTAGTTGCTTACAAGATGGAAAGTACAATGCTTCGAGATGAAGATGAAGTTCAACTGAGAGCCGGTAAATGGTATTTTACGGTTACGACTGCCGACTTAGATGCGGTTAGGAGTACCAGTAAAGCCCACACCGTTCCGATTAATGGCGTGAGTACGGTCGGATACGGCATTGCCCGTGGACAGGTGAAGTTCGTCCGAACATTCTACAAGAATGACTAACTAATCTATTGAATATTATGTATGCGACTCTTCCGATTTGATGGTAGAGTCGCATTTTTTTATACCCATCGAATAGATGGGTTAAATACTCGGGGCGTGGTGCAAGTGTTTGTTATATAACTGGTTGATGTTGGTGTGGCGGTCTCGTGTCAGTGAAAATAGTCGCAAAATGGGAAATGAGACCACTTGCCTGAATTAATTCTTCCACTTTTTTTTCTGGTATAATATATTTGCAGTGAACATTAGTTCCTGATTTATCAACCATTAAGAGAGCAATTTTGTTAAAGTAGAATTAACCGGATGCCTAGTGTTTTTTATAACTTAAAATAATACATGTAATAATGCAAACGCGAAAACACGCATTTCTAATGCTTCAATTGATGACTTAAAGAGTTTTTTAGCAGCTCAATCGAAATGATTATGATATTTGTATTTTGAAGATATTTTAAATAACTTAATTTGAACAACTATGAAAGTGAGAATTTTTACTTTAGTCGTCGTTTGTGCAGCGTTTTGGGGCATAAACACAAATGCATTTGCACAGGCTTCCGGCGAATATATCGCAATCGCAGACGGTGATTACAACACAGTCGCTACCTGGGGTATTTCGGATGGGGCTGGTGGAACTACTGCTGCAACTGTTCTTCCGGCAATAACTAATAATGTCTGGATACCCGTCGGTCGTTCTTTGACCATTACTACATCAACAGTAGGATTAGCGAAAGATCTGCACATTGCCGGAACATTAACCTTGGGCGCTTCGACAACATCCGGACAATCTGTTAAAGCAAACGGAAATCTTACTATTGAGAGTACCGGTATACTTACTTCTACAACTGCAAATGCGGGGTATGTTAGTAGTGTAACCGTGGGAAGTGGAATTAACTCCTCTTCTTCAACTTGCACTATTCAGGTGGATGGTCAATTTGGTTCTTCATCAGCAACAACTACTGCAGGAAGCGGTATCCGTTTGTTCTGTGATGCCGGATATACAACTCTGGTAACAGGTTCCGGGAAGTTTAATATTGCGAGATTCCAAATCGTATCAGGAAATGCACGTACTCAGAATATTGTCATTGATATGGATGCAGCTATTCTGAATAATGCCAGTGCAACTCCAACCTTAAGCATTGTAAGCGGAACCAATGGAGCAGTCGCAAAAACACTGACCATTAATGCGGGTAAAACGGTAACCTTCTCAAATAGTGGCAATGCGTTACTGCATGGACAAACAGGTACTGCATATCCTACAGGTACAGGCGGTAATATCACCTATGACATTCAGGGTACTTTGAATACCGGTACCGGAGGTGGATTGTGGTTGAATACAACTTCGAATACTTCAAGTTCTACTCAGGCACTCACTCTCCGAATTGGTGCTGCCGGAAAATTAATCTTAGGCGGAAAGATAAACACAGATGTGAGTCAGCCCGCTACACAGTCTATCGTTTATGATTTTGCAGCCGGTTCAACGGTTGAGTATAGCGGAGCTACAGCAGTGACATTTACAGGTACAAACCAGAAGTATATGACCGTTTTCTCTAACCTGATTATGAATAATACAGGAGGAGTAACCCTTCCGGTGGCTACGACCACCAATAATCTGACATTGACAGCCGGTACTATTTCTCTGGGTGCGAATAATCTAAACGTTTCGACTGCTATCAGCGGCGGTTCATCCAGTAGCTACGTTGTAACTGATGGTGCCGGTGTGCTAAACACTCCTGCAGCCGCATCTGCAACTACTGTTTTCCCGATTGGCCCATCCACTACGGCTTATGCTCCAGCTTCAGTAAATCCTGCTACAGCGACAACTTTTGCTGCGAGAGTGAGTGCCAGCCATGCCGGAGCTGCTCCAAGTGGTTATAGCCTCAATGCGGAAGAGTGGAAACTGACTCCAACTGCAGCTTCTTCAACTGTAGTTTCATTGACTCCTACTACTGCGACTTACAATGTCGGTACTGTTATTTTCCATTGGAATGGGACTTCATATGATGTTATTGCTGATACTTACAATAACGGAGTTTACACGGCAACAACCAGCACTTTTTCCAACTCTTTTGCGACAGGAGGATCAGGCACTACAGGTGTAAAATCAATTCAAAACGAGAGTGTATTAGTTTATAGTGCTAATGGGAAAGTGATTATTGCCAATGCAAATATTGGTGATGTAATAACTGTCTATACAGTAAGTGGAAGTAAAGTTATCGTTCTAACTGCTTCTTCTAGCCAAATGTCTATTGAACTTCCTAATGGACTATATATCGTAAATGCAGGAGGTAAATCCGTAAAAGTTTATGTGAGATAATAAGTTTAGTGTGTTGTAATATATCTATGAGTAACCGGAGGATTCGTTTTGTTTTCTCCGGTCTCTTTTTCTGACCTTATCCTATTGACCCTAATTCACCCATGATTCAAAAAATATACTGCAGAAAATTGCTTCTGATTTTTGTGATGCTTTTCTCTATTCAACTAATATTTTCCCGCAACTTTGTACACCCCGGTATTTCTCACAAATTATCAGATTTGGAGCGGATGAAATATATGGTACAGGCCGGCAAAGAGCCCTGGACTTCATCGTTTACAAAGTTACAGGCTAATAGTTATGCCAAATATACTTACACTGTACAGTGGAAAACAGACTCTGTTCGGGTAGTGGAAAATTTGTCATCTAATTACGAGAAGTTTAAATACGATGCATTGGCCGCTTACTACAACTCTCTGATGTGGTATATTACAGGAGATGTGCGCCATGCCCAAAAGTGTGTGCAGATATTTAATGCCATGAAGAATATTCGCAGCATCGTTTCTGCGACAGAAAGTCTGGGGGCAGGTCGTGTCATCTGGAAGTTGCTGGAAGGAGCTGAAATTATCAAAAATACCTACACCGGTTGGCAACAGACAGATATTGACGCGTTTAAAGCGATGTTGGTTTATCCCGGTTATTCTACATCAGTTGACCACTCAGGTGACGCAGAACATTCGTTTTACTGGGCGATGTTTAATGGAGACTTTGGACGTCATGGCAACCAAGGCCTTTTTGGAATCAGGGGTATCATGGCGATGGGTATTTTTATGGACAATGAGATAATGTTCGACCGTGCATTGCGCTATCTTAAAGGTCAGGCTCACCGTTCGGATGATTTGCCTTATGTGTCAGGTCCGACGATTGTCAGTTCTTCCCCTTCAGCTACGAATAGCTATTTTGATACATATACTCTGAGTGCACCCTATATTCAATCAACAATAGAAGATTATGGATATAACGAGGTGATAAAGAATTATATCTGGGAAAATGGTCAAAGCCAGGAGTCTTCCCGTGATCAAAGTCATGCTTTGTTGGGGGTATCCATCATTAATACGATGTGTGAGATGGCCTGGAACCAAGGGGAGGATATTTACAGCTTTTTGAATTATAGACCATTGTTGGGTCTTGAATTCTATAACCATTATAATGTCTCTTACAATTTTTCATTCACAGATCAGCTTACATCCTGGGAGCCAACGGTCTCTACCGGAGAATTTATTCAACGACGAGACCGTAGTGCCAGATGGTATTCAAAGGCTATAAATCCTTATTCCGAAAGCGACTTTGTGAATGTAACCAGAGGTACTTTTGTTACTTCCGGAAATGCCCCTGTTTGGGAGATGGTACTAGGGCATTATAAATCAAGATTGAATTTACCTCAATCACAATATAAATGGACGGTCAGATGTGATAGTATTTCCCGAAAAAACTTTGGTTATGAGCAGCAGGGATTTCAGGTGGATCATCCCGGATTTGGTGGGTTAACTTTTCACAGGGTAGATAATTGTCCGGGCGATCCGTGTACATTTGTTAATAGGCAACCCGTTTACGGAATTCATATGCTGCCGGGCAAAGTGGAAGCCGAAGATTTCGACTTTTTTTCCGCACAGGGACAGAGCCGGACCTTTTACGAATTGTCAGGAACGAAGGTGGCTAACGATTATCGCCCTGATAGTGCAGTTACAATAAAAAGCTGTTCTGCCGGAGGGTATAAAGTCAGCGATATGGCGGCCGGAGAATGGCTGGCCTATACCGTTTACGTTCCATCTACTCAGAAATATTCAATTAAAGTAAACTATTCCGCTCCATTATCCGGTTCAAGATTGAAAATAGCTTTAGGCGGAACAGATAAAACCACAGAAATCGCATTACCCTCCACGGGTGCTGGTATCTGGTCGGATTATACCTTAAGTGGAGCAGCAAGTCTGACTTCCGGAATACAGGATTTACGTGCATATGTTTCGGGTGTATCAAATAATCTGGAACTGAATTCTATTTCCATTCTGTCAGAAACTACTGCGACGGATGAGGTAAGAATAAGTTCATCGTATCGAGTCTTTACAGAGGAAAACCGGATTTATATAAATGGCGTTTTGCCCAATGATATGCTGACTGTTTTTGCCATCAACGGTACACAAGTGAGGTCATTTCAGGTTACAACCGATCCAGTTTCATTCTCTTTACCCAAAGGGATATATATCCTGAACGTTCAGTCACGAGATAATTCACAGAGATTCAAAGTAGTGATCTAATAATATCCTTATGCCGAAATGAGTCTTACTTTGGAATATGAGACTAGAAATGCACGAAATTTCCTGTGTTATTTCCCTGAAATGATGATTTTTGTAAAGCTTCCTTTTTTATATCGGAATGCCGAATGAATCTGAATACAAACCCATAATAACCTATTCGTAAAGTGAATTCGTCTACATTATTAACCCGTTTACGGAAGATTAATCTGCTATTAATTCTTTCTGTCCTACCCATGTTTGCCGTTGCTCAGCGAACGTTTGTCCATCCCGGTATTTCACATAAACTATCCGACCTGCAACGGATGAAAGATATGGTTAATGCCGGTATTGATCCCTGGAAAACTACTTATGCCCGGTTACAGGAAAATAAGTATGCCAGCTACAATTATAAAGTAATGGGGGACAGTTCCAGAACAGAACTGATTACCACTACCGGAGATTACAACAAGCTTAAATTTGACGGACTCGCGGCCTACTACAACTCTCTGATGTGGTATATTACCGGAGATAAACGTCATGCCGAAAAAGCTGTCCAGATATTTAAAGCCTGGTCAAACCTGAAGCGGATGAAAACCGGAGGTACCGACTGTCTTGATGCCGGTCGTGTGATTTGGAAAATTGTTGAGGCTGTCGAAATCATCAAAAATACTTATCCCGGATGGAAAAAAGAGGATATTGATAAGTTTAAAGCGATGATTGTTTATCCGGGTTATTCCAGTAAAGAAGTACCCACACAAGCAATTAAAAACGGTGATGTAACTTTCTATTGGTATATGTATAACGGTGACGCCGTTCGTCACGGTAATCAGGGATTGTTCGGATACCGGGGGGTAATGGCCATGGGAATTTTCCTGGATAATGAGATTATGTATGACCGGGCATTGCGTGCGTTAAAAGGCTTGCCTCATCGTCCCGATGATCTACCTTATCCTGCTGGTCCTCCGGTAACGACTACCTCTCCTTTGCCCTCGTCGAATGCCTACTACGATGAATTCAAAATCACCGCGCCATTTGCACCGGACAAAAAGATAGAGGATTATGGTTACAATGAGGCGATTGAAAATTATATATGGGAAACCGGACAAGGGCAGGAGACTTCCCGTGACCAGGGGCATGCTGTCTTGGGGGTATCCATTATCCTGACGATATGTGAAATGGCCTGGAATCAGGGCGACGATATCTATAGCTTTCTCAATAACAGACCACTGAAAGGAATGGAATATGCTCTGCGATACAACCTTTCATATAAATACTCTTTTCCGGACCAGCCTAAACCCTGGGAGCCTACCGAGCAATCAGGCGAATTTATCCAACGAAAAGACCGCAGTGGACGCTGGTTGTCCAAAGCCCCCAACCCCTACAATGGAAACGATTTGAATCGTTTAACCAGAGGTGTTAATGTCGTATCAGGCCAGACGCCGATAGAAGAATTGGTATTGGGGCACTATCAGGGGCGTTTACAAATGAAGGATGATTCTGTAAAATGGACTCGTCGGACTTTGGATATAGTCCAAAAAGAAACCGGAGTAGAGCAGGGCGGATTCGACGTGGACCATCCGGGGTGGGGGGGCCTGACCTTCCATCGTCCGAAAGATTGTGCCGGAGACCCATGTACATTTGTCAACGGTCGTCCTGTTTTTGCATTGCCTACTATTCCCGGGAAAATTGAAGCGGAGGATTTCGACTTTTTTCAAACTAAAGCCAATGGTAAATCATATAATGACCTAACGCCGACCAATACCGGAGGGAAATATCGTACGGGAGAATCTGTTGATATTTCTACTTGCCCGACCGGTGGCTATCAGGTGGTAAATATCCAGCCGGGTGAATGGCTCAATTACACAGTCAATATTCCTATCAATTCAGCTTACGATGTAAAAATCAATTATGCGGCAGCCAATAGTAACGGTAAAATCAAGGTTGCTTTTGATGGAGCAGATAAAACGACTTGGGTAAATGTGCCTTTCGGCGGTGAAAGTTCGACAGCAGCAACTGATTTCAAGACAGTGACCATTGCTAAACAGATCCCCCTTTCAGCAGGAGTGCAATCCATAAGAATCTACTTTGATGGAGCTGCGAATGCTTTTACACTGAATAATATTCAGATTGAGCTGAATCCCGCCGGGCCGAAAAAAGTGGTGCTGAAAGCTAAAGAGACTAAGACTAGTATTCAACTGGATTGGACTATGGAAAATATCCTGGCGAAATCTCAGAAAATATACCGTGGAACAACCCTGGATTTTAAGGCGGCGACTGTCTTGGAAGATAATGTGTCAGGCGATAGCTTTAATGACAGAAGCTGTGCAGCGAATGTTGAATATTATTATTGGGTAGCCGTAACGGCAGTGGATGGTCAGGAGCAGCTTTCTCTACCTGTAAAAGCGGTATCACACATCGGGCTGGTTGATGATTGCTTCAAGGAGGATAATAAGCTTTGGGTTGTTGCAACAAACGGAGCCTCTTCTGAAATAGTTGATAATGCATTGAAGGTGATTTTTACCACCATGGAAAATGGTAAACTTCGTGGAGATATAAAACGGAATGCAGAACTAGCACTGCACGCCGGAAACTATCCGATTCTGGCTTTTAAAGGTACTTTTCCTGAAGTTGCAAATCTCCAATTGGCTAGCAACCTGGGGACTTTCGGAAACGGTTCAAATAAATTCAAGAAAATGGGGGATAACGTGATTTATTATGACCTGTCTACGACTCCGTTTGTCTCAAAAGAGATGAATAGCTTTATCTCCAAAACAGAAGCAACTGTCATTCCGGCAGGATTATCTTTGAAAGTAGCTGATGTAACCAGTACAGAAGAGGGCTATACTATATGTTGGGTAAAGACCTTTAAGAGTGTGGATGAGCTGAAAGCATTTTTGAAGTCTGAAAAAAGTAATTAGTAAAAAAGGAACAACCTATCTTTTTATCAGCGCGATGTTTCTCTGAAAAGGGGATGACATCGCGCTTTTTTGTGAAGGAAATATTGTGTTTTTATGTATATGAAATTCGTTGTTTCTCTGAAGATGGTTGTTTTATTGTGATTTATATGATTGCAATATAGCCCCCTTGGTAAAAAAGAGTCTCATTTCTCATAATGAGACTTTATCCGGTGATTTGCATTTGGGCATTGCATATTGGTGTCTCTATATTTGCTTCACCAAAAATCAAATCGATTAATCCATGAAGCATTATTTTACCTCTTTCTTGCCGGAAAATTCATCCGGATAAAATTCCTCTTTTAATCAATTGAGTTAATAGGTCAAAATAACCAATTAACAGAGAACTATCCAATTATTAATCTATTAATTTCATTACATGAAAAGAAAACTTTTCCCCTTAATTGCCGCCATAATGGTTTTGGCGTTATGGCAAAGTAACCTGTTTGCGCAGGCTTCCGGAGACCTGGTTTATACGGGTACATCCGGAGGTAGTTGGCATACAGCATCTAACTGGAGTGTATCCAACGGTTCCGGTGGATATTCTGGTATGTCATCGGCGATACCGACTACATCGAATAATGTCTGGATTCCGGCTGGTGTAATTGTATATCCACAGTCTGGCAATAACACCGGAGGTTCCTTTAAATTTATAGCCAAAGACCTGCATATTCTTGGAACATTGAATTGTCGAAATTCATCAACAGACTATGGAACTGAGAATTCTCAGTTCCTGGGAAATGTGTATGTAGAGTCAACCGGTACAGTCAACGATGCCCAAAAATGGATTATGGGTAACAGTACTACGACCGGAGCTAATATAACCGTAGCATCAGGTGGAAAACTCTATTTTGCGGCAGGTTCGCGGTGGTTCTTCTGTGGAGCAGACGGTAGTAATATCACGATAACCAATAACGGTAACATAGGGGCTGCTTCCTGGGCTGCCAATGCCGGTGCTTTAGTTACTATGGGGGGGAGTTATAATGGTAATGTAAACCTGACTTTTACCGGTTCAGGAACATATATCCTTCAAAAAATCAATGCTGATAATTACTCTCCCAGATGTAATATTATCATTGACCGGGATATGACTTTAACTGCCAATTCCGGAAATGCGGTTTATCTGGCTAAAAGTAATAGTGTAAGTAGTGGTTCTAACCGTTCATTTACCATCAATAGTGGTAAAACGGTTACATTGACATCCGGTAGCTGGTTTGCCAACAGCGCTTCGAATACAAGTACCGATTGTAACAACAACTATAATATCAATGGAACATTGGATGCCTCAGCGGCATCAATCTATTTTGCATGTCCGAATAATGCAGCTACCGATAGTACCGGACAGAAAAATAAGCAGGTTATTAATCTCGGAGCTAATGGTGTCCTGAAATGTGGAAGCACTATCAAAGTTGAAAAATTCTACTCTACTCAAACGTTGGCTGTAAATGTCGCTACAGGTGGAACAATTACTTATGCCGGAACGGCTTATCAAACATTCCCCACTGGAAATACTTTTTCAGTAACCGCATCGCCTTATTCTTTGTTGGGGAATTCCAATTCTAATGTATCATTCACAAGTACAAGCGCGACGACTCTTACCCTGAATAATGATTTGACAATGGGGCAAAACCTGACACTTGGTGCGGCTACGACTTTGGCAGGTGCGAGCAATCTGTCAATTAACGGAATCTTAACTCTTGGGGGAAAATTAACCAATAATACCGGCGCAATCACATTAGGAAACAATGCGTCATTGAGTGGAGTCAGTTCTTCCAATTATATTGACCTGACCAATGGCGGAAGCTTCACAAGAAATGGTGTTACGACTGCTTCCTCATTATTCCCGATTGGTGTGGGTAGCTATACACCGCTAACCCTTGCCAATACAACCGGAACTCCCAATATCACAACCAAAGTCAAAACGACGATTGATAATGCGGTAGAAGATGCTACTAAGATTGTAAATCTGCAATGGTCCGTAACCGGAAGTTCTGCTTCGACTTCTGATATTACTTTCCAGTTTAACGGTTCAAATAAAGCTTCTGCATTTGATGTCGCTTCTACCTGTGATTTAGGTAACTACACCAGTGCATGGACTGCAGTAAATGTGAATACTCCAGCGGGGACTGACCCTTATACCGTCTCTGCAACCGGATTAACTATCCCTACAACCAATAATCTTTATGTAATAGGTAATACCGGTAAGGTTGTTCGTTTGGCTCCAACCAATACGACCTGGACCGGTGCGGTTGACAACGATTGGTCAAAAAGTGGTAACTGGTCAAACGGAGTGCCAGATAATACTCTTGATGTTGTTATCCCTACATCTTTAGCAACCTATCCTGTTATTTCTTCGTCTTATGATATTAAAGGCTTGAACGTTGCTAGTGGAGCATCGATTACCAATAACGGAACTCTGAATATCACTGGAGCCGATATTTCTGTAAATGGTTCATTGTCTGGAAATGGAGCATATAAACTTTCCGGAACAGTAGCACAGGCCATCACGGGTACTATGTCTGTCAATCATTTGACCCTCAATGATATTTATGGAGTGACAAATAATGGAACACTCATTGTGAACACAGATTTAACTGTTATCGCCGGTGGAATCAGTGGGACTGCTCCGGTTTATAGTGCAGACTTGCCGGTTACGTTTACCGGTACCGGGACTACGGCTACCGGATTGATTTTAAGTCCTTCATCCGGCAATGTCGGAACTTTGACAATTAATGGTGCCGGAACACTGAGTCTGTCAAATGCTGCTCAGGTAAAAGCATTGGCACTTACTGCCGGTATTTTGAATAACAGTTCAAATATTATAACTGTTACCGGGTCTGTTACCCGTACTGCGGGTATGTTGATTTCTGCTCCCGTTTATAGTGGTAGTATTCCTGTAAATTATGTAGGAACTACAGCAACCAATTCAGGTTATGAGATTTCTCCGGTATCAGGTTCGGTAAGCATTTTTACCTTAAACGGCAGTGGCGTTTATACTGTTACAAGTCCGATTGTATCATCAGGTGACATCAATGTCGCTTCAGGAACCATGCAAATGTCGGCAAATGTATCTGCCCAAAATATAACCATAGCGGAGGGTGCGGTGCTGAATTCAAGCATTGCAGCTACCACAACTTCACGTTATGCTTTGACATTAGGGAATGGTGCTGCCGGTAATGATGCCGTTCTGACTGTAAATGGTACTCTCGGTAACTCAACTAAATGGGCGAATGACGGTATTGATATTCAGGTAAGTGGTAATGCCAAAACCTTTACAGTAAACGGAGCCGCTTCAGGAGTTATTGGTGTTTCAGGATTACGTCCCGCGGTTGATGCAAATTCACGCACTTTGGATATTGTTATCAACCATGATATGTATCTGGACCGGGATAATGGTGGTGCTGCCAATATTGAACCGACACTGACTCTTCAGAACGGAACCTGTGTGTATGACCGCACACTTACGATTGCAGCAGGCGCTACTGTTACATTCCGCGGAAACTGTGCTTTCCATGGTTCAAAAAACACAAATACACAAGCCGATGAATTGGTCAACAACTATGCAAGCTCTTCAGCCAACCAGGGTAACTGCACCTACATTATTTCAGGAACCCTTGATATGGCATCATCTTATACCAGTACAACTTTCAACCTGAATACCTGTTCTTTTGCGGGTAATACACAGGCTGTACTTGTGGATGTGAAAAACGGCGGAACATTGAAACTGGCAAACATTGTGAAAATGTACACTGCACTGGCTAACCAGACTTCGGCAATTGTGGCGGAAGACGGTTCCAATGTCGCATTTAACTACAATGGCGCACAAACCTTTTTGGCAACAACCGGAGGGGGTACTGTTCCTACACTTTCATTCTATAACCTGACAGTGAATAATACCAGTGGTATCAGTCTTGCTAATCCGATGACGGTCAGAGGAACATTGACATTGGCCACAGGAGGCATTACCGGAAGTGCCGTAATAATGGGTGGAACTACTCAACAAACTATCGTGCCTAACGGATACTCAATCGATAACCTGACGATTAATAATGCAGCAGGTGTACTTGGGGCTCCAACTGTTGGTAACACTCTGTATGTAACCAACGGTGCCCTTCAGGATTATTCCAATATGACTAACTGTACCATCGTGTTTAACGGAACTACCCCTCAAACAACCGGAACCGGTCTTGCTACCGTTAAAAATCTGGTTGTTAATAATGCCAGTGGCTTGACATTGGCTACTGCTCCGACGATTACCGGCGTATTGACCCTGACCAGTGGTAAACTTTTTCTTGGCAACAATAATCTGATTATCGGTTCAACAGGTTCAATCGCAGCTCCATCAAATTCATCTTACATCGTGACCAATGGTTCAGGTTTATTGGTGATGAATGCTCCGGCTGCAACATCTACTACATTTCCAATTGGTACTGCTACTACCTTCAATCCGGTAACGCTGAATCCTGCTACGGCCAGCAACTTTTACACCAGCGTAAATGAAGGAAATACACCAGCCTTGCCTACAACGGATGCCACAATCCTTCCGGCGAAATCATTGAACCGTACCTGGAACATTACACCGGTAACTCCTTCAGCGACTACGCTTACTTTAGGCTATAATGGCAGCACTGATGCTAATGCAAGCTTTGATAATAGTGGAGCTGATATTGCGCTACTGCATAACAATACTTCCGGTAATTGGGAGTATGTGGGCTCTGGAGCGGTCACACCCGGTATTGGAACTACAACGGCGAAGACTGCAACACTTGAAAATATCAATTCATTTTCTCCATTCACCATCGTGAATCCGGTCCCTGGAGCAGTATATGTAAATGGTGGAGGGGGAACCTTCAGTGATGTTTTCCGTTCAAAAGCAAATGGAAACTGGAATGGTTCAACAACCTGGGAACTATATGATAATACGTCGTCAACCTGGGCGGCAACAGTATTATCTCCGACGTCAACCAGTACAGTAACAATCAGTGCAGGAGATACAGTGACGATTACTACTCAAGCCGGAGTAGGTTCATTAACTATTGAGCCGACAGCAGTCTTGAAATCATCGGTAAGCGCTTACACTTCTACCCCGATTGTTCTGACAATTGGAAAAGCATCTTCAGCTATTCACAATAACGGACTCTTCGGTTGTGCTATCGGAAGCAGTGCTGGTACAGTAGGTGACGGTATTTCATTGGCTTTGGCATCGAACTGTGCTTCATTTATATTAAACGGAACAGGTCAGTCTGGCATTGGAAATCTCTATACATTAGGCGGTTCTAATAATCTCGTTGCGGTCATTGACCAGGATGTGCAATTCAGATATACCACATCTGCAGCTAAGAAAACGGCATTGACTTTGGTTGATCCATCTGCAACGGCATTTACCGGTTCAAGAACGTTAATTGTAAACGCAGGTAAAACCGTTTCCTTCCTGAACGCAAACAGTTGCCTGCATAGTACAACTTTCTCATCTACTGGTTCATTTACCGAACAGCAAGGCAATATCACTTACGATATTCAGGGAACACTTGACCTTAAGGGCGGTAATGTCTATATCACCTCCACCACTGATGCCACTTCTCCTGCTCAGGCAGTTAAACTGAATATCGGTGCAGCCGGCAAACTGATTGTTGGTGGAGATTTCAGCATGTGTAAAGTTCAGTCAACTCAGGCTGTCTTTGTAAATATTGAAAATGGTGGATTGTTAGATGCTTCAGCGGCACCATTAAGCGCTGCGAACTTCTACGGACCTTCCACCAATTCAACTTCAGGTTACGGTTCAAACTATGTCTGGGTTGTAATGGGCGGCATAAACTCATCTTATTCAAGACTATGTGGAACTGGATCCAATACCAAAGTCTTTAATATTGCTGTAGCTCCTGCATCGGGTGATTACACCAGTATTTATGGTAATCCGGTATCGTTAAGCACAAACTCTTCACTATTTACTGATGTTTATTCAACCAGTGTGGCAGTTGGTAACTTCCCGGCAAACTATTCCTATTCGACCAACTATGCGTTGAACAGAACCTGGAAAATAGAGCCGTCGAAAGGACCAAATGCTTATCCGACCTATATGAAATATGGATTTACAGGTGGTTCGGTAGATGCCAATTCGGCTTATTCACCGACCTATCCATCCTATACGGCATGGTACGGAACTACAATCAATGCGGGTGCTACTGACTTGTATATGTACAATAATCTGACCAGCAGATGGGCTATCTTAAGCTTTACCAATAACATTGCACCTGTTTCAGGCACGATGGGTACTACCTGGCAGATGAACTTTAATCCGGTAGCCGGATTCGTAGCTCCCTATTACTTTAACCTGTTCAATATGGCAGTTCCATTGAACTGTTATTAATCAATTCAGCAAGGATAAATTATAAAGAAAACCTGACATATATTGGCGTTGACCAATATATGCAGGTTTCAAAGAATACAGTCAGCAACATAAAATATTATTGACAAATGAGATTTAATAGCATAATTAAGAAAGTCAGCTTGTTGGCAAGCTTGTTTTCTGTGTTCTGTTTAACAGATACACAGGCACAGGTGAACGCTCCGGGTCAGGTATGGCAATGGGCTATAGATGTACAGGGTGCTGTAAATGCGAATGGGCAACCGCGTGCATATATGTGGATTCCTCCTAATTGTACCAAAGTTAAAGCGATGATGCTTGCCCAAAATAATATGGAAGAACTTTCAATTCTTGAAAATCAGCAATTCCGGGATTCTCTGGCATCTATTGATATGGGGGAAATCTGGATATCACCCAATTTTGACCTGAACTTCAACTTCCAGAACGGTGCCGGAGAGATTTATCTACAGATGGCAAAGGATTTGGCAAGTGTCTCCGGATATTCGGAGTTGATAAACGTGCCTGTTGTACCTATAGGACACTCAGCCTCAGCAAATTTCCCATTTGCATTTGCAGCCTGGAGCAATGAGCGTACTTTATGTACAGTGTCGGTAAGCGGTATGGCCCCGTATGATTTTACGAATCAGTTTGGCCAAAACTTTTGGTGCGGTCGTCGGGTGGATTATATTCCCCATTTGACCTGTATGGGTGAGTTCGAAGGTGCAGGTGATTACAATAATTCTACCTGGACAAAGATTTATAACCGCATTGATACGAATCAATATACTCCATTCTGCTTTCTTCCTATATCAGGGGAATATCATTTTGCTACTTCACAACGGAAAACCAATTTCATTGCCTACTTCATCAAAAAAGCGATGCAATACCGTATGGCAGAACCGGCTACAGACTCTAAGTTAGCTGTATTAAATCAGATAAACCCCATGACTACCGGATGGCGTGTGGACAGATGGCAAAAGGATATGCTTCCCCGTTACGCCCCAGCGCCGGTTGCTTCATATACCGGCATCAGACGTGAGTCATACTGGTGTTTTGATCAGGATATGGCATTGAGGATTGAGGATTTTAAAAGTACCTATTTTAGAAAAACACCTTGTTTGATAGCTTACAATCAAAGCACCACACCTGGTGTTGTTGGGACTAAAGTACCTCAGACTAATAATCACGTACAATGTACCCTTAGCTTTATTCCGCTGAATGATAGCCTTGATTTTGAATTGTCTTCTTCATTTCTGGATTCAATACCGGCAGTGAGTGGACGTTGTGCCGGATGGATGAGTACAACAAATCCTTCTACCGGAGTTGTAACCAATGGTACAGTTGGTGCCCGTATTGGTCATCCTGCTGACAACAGTTTGTCTGTTATTGATCGGGAATTAGGGCCGATTGCCAAACTGGGTGTCGATCCGGCTACCGGTATCACAAAATTCCGTATGAGCATGGAAAGAGGTCTGGGTACAGGACTCACCAATTATCAGCAATACTGGATCTTCTCGGTGGCTCATCCGGGGGATGCAACCTACAAAGCTTCGGTTTTGCAGGCCGATATGAGTGTGAATGTGTACAATACTTCAGGATTGGCACAAACCATTACCTTTCCGCAAATTGCAAATGTGGCAAATGTATCAGCCGGTCCGGTTACGCTGAATGCAACTTCCAGCATGGGAATGCCAGTGCAATACTTTATCGAGGAAGGACCGGCTCAATTGCAGGGAAATAAGGTCGTATTTACCAAAATCCCGAAAAGTGCGAAATATCCTGTAAAAGTAACTGTTACCGCCTGGCAATGGGGCCGAAATGCGGCATTGGCTACACGCCTTGGAGCTTCTCAGGTTCAGACAGCACCGCAGGTGAAAAATACGTTCTACATTTTGTCAAATGTTCAACCTGTTATTGATTTGAATAAAATCGAAGCAACATTGGTGAATTCGAGTCTGGTAAATGTTTCCTGGAAAACAAATACAGAGGTGAATACATCTTCATTTGTTGTTGAAAAGAGCCCGGATAATACTACCTGGGTAACTCTGGGTACGGTTACTTCAGCCGGTGCCGGTTCGTCCTACCTTTACAGCGATACGAATCCGGTGGATGGTATTAATTACTATCGCCTGAAAGTAATCAGCTCAGATGAGAGTTATGTATATTCTGAAGTGGTGTCTGTTTCAAAAGGCATTGCTACTTCCATAAAAAAGCCTGCGACTGAAGTCCTCAGTTTGGTAAAAGTAGGTAATGTCATCGAGGTTACAGGTGCAAAACCAAACGCTGAAATGACTTTGTCGTTGACAGATGCTTCGGGTAAAGTGTTATTTATCAAACAAGAAGTAGCTTCTTCATTAGGTACTGCACAAGTTAAGTTACCCATATTGGCTACGGGAGTCTATATGGTAAATGTGAATTCAGACAAAAAAGCCAAAACGTTGAAGATTGTAAACGACTAAAGATACCAACCCTTCATTTTTTATTCTATTCTTTTGACAGCCGGATGCATTTATATGTTTTCCGGCTGTTTTTGTATTTAGATGAACTTGTAAACTTGTGTAGAATTATCAAATCCGGTTTTCTTAAAAAGAGAATTGTCTCAATATGAAAATTGAGACCAATTGCATTAATATCTGTTTTATATTGGTTTTGTTCGAATCTACCTTTGTAATGGAATACATGCTCCGTGATGAGTAAGCCAGTCAATATCCTAATTATTAATCTGAAATAAATGAAGTACACTTCCCGTTTTTTTGCAATCATTTTACTCTCTCTCTTCTTGCCTAAAACAAAGGCACAATCTCACTATCCCGGTCAACACAAAGGGAAAATGGCATTGACTGACAAGTTTACCCCTAAAGTATCCAATTTCGATTTGCAGGACGTCCGCTTGCTCGATAGTCCGTTTAAAGAAAATCTGGAGCGTAGTACCAAGTGGATGCTCTCCATTCCCGTTAATTCCTTGTTGCACTCGTTTCGCACGAATGCAGGGATATTTAGTGGCAACGAAGGCGGTTATTTCGTGGCGAAAAAACTGGGAGGCTGGGAGTCATTGGACTGTGACCTGCGTGGCCATACCACCGGACATATCCTATCCGCTTTGGCGATGGCTTATGGCTCGACAGGCAACGAAGCGTTTAAAATCAAAGCAGACAGCCTGTTGAAAGGATTGGCCGAAGTGCAGGAGGTGCTTAACCAGGATGGTTACCTGAGCGCTTTTCCACAGAATCTGATTGACCGTGCGATTGCCGGACAACGTGTGTGGGCACCGTGGTACACACTGCATAAAATCTACTCTGGGTTGATTGACCAGTATCTCTATTGCGATAACAAAATGGCGTTGGATGTTGTGAAAAAGATGTCCGGCTGGGCATACAACAAACTCAGCAAGCTTACGCCCGAACAACGCAAAACGATGCTTCGCAATGAGTTTGGCGGAATGAACGATACTTTTTACAACCTTTATGCCGTTACCGGCAATCCGCACGACAAGTGGTTGGCAGAGTTTTTCTACCACGAAGATGTGCTTGACCCGCTTAAGAAAGGCGAAGATATCCTTAATCCCAAACATGCTAATACCTTTATTCCAAAGTTGATCGGACTTAGCCGGGATCTGGAAATAGAAGGAGATAAAGGGCAGAATCAGATTGCCGACTTCTTTTGGAATATTATGATTGACCATCATTCGTTTTGTACCGGCAGTAACAGCGATAAAGAACATTTTTTCCAGCCTGATACGCAATCCAAACACCTGACCGGTTACACCGGTGAGTCGTGTAATGTTTATAATACTTTGAAACTGACCCGTCACCTGTTTTCGTGGAATCCCGATGTGAAATACATGGATTATTACGAACGAGCTTTGTATAACCACATATTGGGACAGCAAGACCCTACCACTTCGATGGTTGCCTATTTCTTGCCGATGTTGCCGGGTGCGCACAAGCTTTATAGCACACCGGATAGTTCGTTCTGGTGTTGTGTGGGGACTTCATTTGAAAGTCAGAATAAATTCGGGGAGGAAATTTATACTTACAATAATAAAGGGGTAATGGTTAATCTTTTTATCCCTTCCGTATTGACCTGGAAAGAAAAAGGGCTGACCCTTCGTCAGGAAACCAATTATCCCGCAGGGGAAACCACCCATCTGACTGTGGAGAATGCCCCTTCTGGTAAAATGACCATCGCCATCCGTTATCCGGCCTGGGCGGTATGGGGCGCTACCGTTAAGGTGAATGGTAAAAAGGTGAAACTGTCTCAAAAAACGGGCACTTATATTGAATTATCCCAGAACTGGAAAAAGGGGGATAAGATAGAGGTGACTTATGCCATGAAACTGCATGTAGTTCCAACTCCCGATAATGCCAATAAAGCGGCCATTGGTTACGGCCCGATTATTTTGGCAGGTGAAATGGGTACGAAAGGAATGGTGCCTCCGGCTCCTCACTCTGACCCAAAAAAGTATAATGATTACTATACCTACAACTTCAATGTTCCATCTGACCTGGTTCATGAGTTGACATTAGACCGGAATAATCTGGATAAATACATCAAACCTGTTGCCGGAGCCGATCGTCTGACTTTTCAGACCGTAAAAGAAGGAATTCGGTTAGAACCTCTTTACCGCGTCCATCGTCAGCGTTATGTGGTGTATTGGGATTTAAAATGATTTGGACATCAAGCTATTTAATTGTAAATATATGAAGAAAAGAATCTTAGGGATTTTATTTTTTAGTGCATTCATTGTGTGCGTATTTGCGCAGAAAAGAGAAATAATACAACCGGGTGAAATATGGCCAGATGTAGATGGTAACCATATTCAGGCTCATGGCGGTGGTATTATAAAAATAAAAAAGACATATTTTTGGTATGGAGAGCAGCGTTCTCAGGGATTAGATTCAAAATACAGGTATGTAAGTTGTTATTCTTCTGAGGATCTTATAAACTGGAAATTTAGAGGAAATGTTCTAAAAATGTTACCACCGGATTCAATGGCTTCAAACTGGATTTTAGAAAGACCGAAAGTCTATTACAATCAAAAGACCAATAAGTATGTCATGTATTTCCACCTAGATGATGCCAAATACCGGACAGCTCAAGTGGGTATAGCAGTATGTAATAAACCTGATGGTGATTTTAAATATGTACGTCGTTTTCGTCCTCTTGGATGCCAGAGTCGGGATATTGGCCAGTTTATTGATGATGACGGTTCGGCATATCTGGTATTTGAAGACCGTCCTACCGGCTTCCATATTGCGAAATTATCAGATGATTATATGGACATCGTGAAGGATATGACAATAGTGAAAGCCCACATGGAAGGAGGAGCAATCGTGCATTATGAAGGCTTGTATTACTCGATCGGTTCGGAATTGACTGGTTGGAGAGCCAATCCGAACAAGTATGCTACGGCTCCATCTCTGGAGGGTCCCTGGACTGAATTTAAAGATATTGCACCAGCGGCAACGAATACTTATGGTTCGCAATCCACAATGTTAATAAAAGTAGTGGGTTCTAAAAAAACAACGGTGATTTTTATGGGGGATCAGTGGAGGCCTAAAACTCAATGGGATTCCCGCTATCTTTGGATGCCATTAGAAATAGGAAATGGAAAATTGATTCTTCCACAACCTAACCCCTGGAAAATTAATTTAAAAACCGGTGAAGCTACTGGTCTATAGGCTTCATCCTAAATAAAATCGGTTGGCTTAAATTTACCTGAACTATTAAGAGCCTGTTTAAATTTTACCGAAACATTTTCATATAGGGAGAAGAGTCTCCTTCCTTTGCTCCTTTTTTAGTCTCTTTCGGGCATATTTTTCACTTTTCCCCCTTGATTTAGCCCGCTAAATCTGCGGGATAAAAGCAAAAAATCTATCTCAAAATAGTCCTGAAAAAGTATCGCAATAAAATTTAAACAGGCTCTTAGTGTCTATCAAAAATCACCAATACATCAATGAACTACCGCATCACGGCACTATTGCCGCATAATGTTAAGAATTATAATTTATTTGAACCAATGACATCTATACCCAAAGCACTTCTACCTATCTTGCTGTTGAGCTTTTCTCTTCAGCTTTTTGCTCAAATAAAGACGCCTGTTTCCATTGAAGCCCCGGATAAAATGATAAAGGCGGAGTTTTCTGTCGATGAACAGGGTAACCTTCTGTATCAAATCTCTTGTTTTGGAAAAAAAGCCTTAACCTGGTCTTCGCTTGGATTGAATACCAATGTCGGTATTTTAGGTGAAAATACAATCATAACTGCAAGCAAAGTAAATTCGGTCAATGAGAAATTTCACTGGACTTTAGGAGAAAACGATATAATCAACAACCATTACAATGAGCTTACTTTATCCTGTGTTTCGTCAGGGAAACCTTTTGATATGATTGTCCGGGTATTTAACGGCGCTGTTGCATTCCGATATAAAGTTTCAAAATCGTTGAATACCGATGGAAATCGTATTTATGGAGAACTGACATCCTTTCATTTACCCAAATCAACTACTATCTATCAGTACAATCAGGAGTCGGTATTTACTCCGATGCTGGTTGATACAATGCCAAAGACTTGTGATTTCCCTGCGACGTTACGAACTTCCGACTTCTACTACAGCATAGGAGAAGCAGAGAACAACTGGTACACCAAAGCCGAGCTTAAAAAAGGCAATGAATCGAATTCATTGACCGTCGCTTATGTGCGGGATAAAGAAGTTGTGGCTCAAAATGAGTTTGCAACACCCTGGCGCACTGTGGCTATTTCCAAAACAGCCATTGGCCTGCATGAATTTGCTGATTTATATCTGAAACTCAATTCAACCACTGTAAAAGACGTTCCTTCATGGATTAAGCCAGGTAAACTGATCCGTTCGCAGTTGAATACTCAGTCAGGACTCGATTGCATTGACTTTGCTGTGAAACATAACCTGCAATACATTATGTTTGACGCCGGATGGTACGGGCATGAATTTCGCTCCTCTTCCGACCCGACTCAGGTTATAGAGCAGATGGATTTGCCGAAAATTATCAGTTACGGAAAAGAAAAAGGAGTAGGTGTGATTCTTTACGTGAATAAAGTGGGCCTTTATGCCAAACTCGATACCATTTTGCCCTTATATAAGAAATGGGGTGTGGCCGGCTTTAAATTCGGTTTTGTGGACGGACTATCCCAGCAGGGAATCAGCTGGCTTGATCAGGCTATTCGTAAAGTAGAACATTATGGATTTATTCTGGATATTCACGATAATTACAAGCCAACCGGTCTGAGTCGTAAATATCCAGCATTGCTTACCCAGGAGGGGATTCGCGGCGATGAGAATCGTCCGGATGCTTTTCATACAACTACTTTGCCATTTACCCGGTTTCTGGCAGGTCCGGCTGATTTTACCTTCTGCTATCCCAATTCCCGCGAAAGTTTCAGCAAAAACCTGAAGGTGACCAAGGCTCATCAGTTGGCATTGTCTGTGGTCTACTTCAGTCCGCTTCAGTCTCTCTACTGGTATGGAAAACCGTTGGATTATAAAAATGACGGAGAAATTGAGTTTTTTGATCAGGTACCTACCGTTTGGACAGAATCGCACTATCTTACCGGTGAAATAGGGGAGAATATCTCCGTAGCGCGTCGAAGTGGCGATACCTGGTTTATGGGTAGTGTAACCGGGCTGAAAGACTGGAAAGGCAGGATAAAACTTGATTTTCTGAAACCGGGAGTAAAGTACGAAGCAACCGTCTATGAAGATAATGGAAACGAAAGTATTCGTAAGACAACGCTTCGTGTGAAAAATGGGGATTTATTCTCATTGGATCTTAAAGCTAAGAGTGGCCAGGCTGTGATTATTCGTCAGGCTAAATAAATGAATTATGAACTAAATTTTGAAGGGATGATTTTCAATGTAATGAATTCTTATTTAAGATTATCCGTAATTGTATTGCTTCTGTTAAGTAGTTACGGTCTTGGTTTTGCACAGGTATGGCAATGGTCTGTACCGGTAAAAGGAGCCGGTATCGACAATAATGCCCGTGCTTTTCTTTGGGTACCTGAAGAATGTAAGCAAATACATGGTTTGATACTGGCGCAGCACAATATGGAAGAAATCTCTATTCTCGAGAATCCGGTTTTTCGTAAAGAGATGGCCAAAATTGGTTTTGCCGAAGTATGGGTGTCTCCTTCTCCGAATGTATTGAAGTTCTACGATTTCAGTATAGGGGCTTACGAAATTACCAATGCATATCTGGATAGTCTGGCTTTTGTGTCTGGTTACGATGAAATACGTTATGCTCCGGTGGTGCCTATCGGACATTCGGCTGCGGCCAGTATGCCTTACTATTTTGGCGTAAGAAATATGGCCAGGACTCTGGCTTGTGTATCTGTAAGCGGACAGTGGCCTTATGTGCGGGAGGGGAACTTTACTCCTAATATATGGACTAAAGAGCAGACATTGGATTATATTCCATGTTTGGAGACAATGGGAGAATATGAAGCAGCTGCCACCTGGTCAAAAGAGGGCCTAAAAGAACGTCAGGAGCATCCGCTGTTACCATTGAGTATGCTGGCTGTACCGGGTGAAGGGCATTTTGCCAGCTCAGACCGAAAAGCGGCATTTATTGCCTTTTATATCCAAAAAGCAGCACAATATCGTTTGCCAAAAACGCAGGAGAAAGGAAAGTCTATTGTCTTAACTCCAATAGATCCTACAAAATCAGGCTGGTTGGCCGAGAAATGGAAAAGAGATTCTGGGGCATCGGTTTCTCCGGCTCCTATCTGTCAATATCAGGGTAATCCCAAGGAGGCATTCTGGTTTTTCGATAAGGAAATGGTTGACCGGGTTCAGGAATACCAGTCGTCATTTCGTGGATTGAAGCCGCAATTGGTGGGCTATATTCAGAATGGTAAAATGGCTGAACAGCGAAATACCCACATTCAGGTGACGATGAAATTTCTTCCTGCAGCTGATGGTATGACATTCCATCTGAAGGGCGGCTTCTACGATACGGTACCTGCTGTAAGTAACCGTCTGACTGACTGGACGCAACTGCCTGTAGGCACAAAGCTAGGCCATTCTAATAATACAGAGGCTATATGTCTTGAGCGTATTTGTGGGCCTTCTAAAATTATAAACGATACCACCTTTAAGTTTCAGCTTGATCGGAGTGTGGATTTGTCAGGTAGTCGTTACTCCTTAACATTTGCAGTGAAACATCCGGGTGATTTAGAATATAAATCAGCCGTTCAGCAAGGTGATATTAATATCCCTGCGGTTTTAAAAGAAGGTAAAAGTCAAACAATCACTTTTTTACCGATTGCTAATCAAAAAGCTGGAGTCAGGTCTTTGAAATTACGGGCTACTTCTGATGCAGGAAAACCTGTCCAGTTTTATGTCCTTGAAGGTCCGGCGGAAGTAGATCGGAATATGTTGAATTTAACCCCCATACCTCCGATGGCTAAATATCCGGTCAAAGTAACGGTTGTGGCCTGGCAATATGGAAGTTCTGTAGAACCTAAACTTAAAACGGCAGAACCGGTTATCCGTAGTTTCTATTTAATGAAATGATAAACAGAAATATAAATAAATGAAAAAGCTAAGTTTTATATCTGTAGGGATATTTATTTCAATTCTCACAATTGCGTCTCAAAAGATAAAGCATCCCTCCATGGTCTTTACTCCAGACCGTATTCAGCAGGCGAAACAGGGTATAAAAGAAGACCCCAAAATGGCAAAAGCCTGGGACGAAATCAGGCAGAATGCTGATGCTGCTTTGAGTAAAAATGATTTGCTTCAAACGGATTATCTGGCATTGGCTTATTTGATGACCAATGACAAAAAATATGCAGAGAAGACAAAATCCATATTGTTGAGCTCCGTCAGAGGAAAAGCCTGGAGCAGCAGCGATGAGATGTTGATTCGCAAACCAGCCTGGCGCTCAGATTTGAAACTATCCGAAAAATGCAAAATCAGTGCGATAGCCTTCGATGGGATTTATAATACGTTGTCGGTTGATGAACGGAAAGAAATTGCTCAGGGTCTTTATAAATTTGGTGTTGAACCATCCCTGGGGGATTGGTTGCTGGAACCGACACGGATACATTCGCTCAATACGATGGGACACAACTGGTGGACGGCTTGTGCCGGCATGGGCGGATTGTTGGCAACAAGTATTGAAGATGAGGTTCCGGAGGCGGGAAAGGCTGCGGCAAAACTGTATGGACAGTTGCCGGAATGGTTCTCCTTTGCCGGAGACGTGCTACAAAATAAAATGAAAACGTTTGATGAAAACGGCGGGATGTATGAAAGTGTCAACTATGCCAATTTTGGTATCAGTGAAGCTCTGTTGTTTCGTTTAAGCTGGCAAAATGCCCATCCGACGGTAAAGCCCAACGAGATTCCCGAATTGGCAAAGATTCCTGATTTCTTCATGCATGTCTGTTATCCCCGTACCGGAATCCTCTACAATGTCTATTTCGGAGACGGTAGAGCAAATCCATCGGCTGAAAATACATTGATGTTTTTGTATGCACTCGGACAAAAGAACAAAAATATTTTGTGGTACCTGAACCATGTATCCGATGGTCAGAATCGGGAAGGATATTACAGGAATACCCCTGTCGGATTCCTCTATTTCCCTGATAGTAAGAATGCACCGGATGTGCCGCAGCTGAACAGTTCCCAAATTTTCCCGGATTTCGGATGGGCGACTTTTCGCAATTCCTGGGAAAAGAATGCGACCATGCTGGCCGTCAAAAGTGGCCACACGTGGAATCACTCCCATGCTGATGCCAACTCATTTATCATATTCCATAAAGGCGATAAGATAATCAAGGAGGCGGGGAACTGCTCTTACCCTAATCCGGAATATAAAGACTATTTTTTCCAAAGCCAGGCTCACAATGTGGTATTATTCAATGGTGAAGGTCAGCCCACGACCCAGCAATACGAAGGCTCAATGCTTGACGGGCACCTTTCATCCCGGATTGACGCCGGCAATATCAAGTATATTTTGGCAAATGGTACCGGTCCGTATTCGGATAATTTTAGCCGGAATTTCCGCCATTTTCTCTGGATAGACAATGTCATTTATATCCTTGACGATTTGAAAACGTACAAGTCAGGAAAGTTTGAATGGCTGTGGCATACGGAAGGTGAAGTAAAGAAATCAGGAATTGATTTGAATGTCACCAACAAAAATGCATCGGTCGTTATTCGTCCCATTTATCCTGAATACCTTGCTCCGTCAGCTTTTCTCCACGATTACCCGACTTTCTCGTATGTGCAGGAATTGCAGGGTCCGACCGAAGACCTGAAAGGTAAAGAGACCTACTATTCGTTTAAATATCCGGTAGAATCGAACCGCATAAAAGGATTGACAGCGATAATCCTCAAAGATTCGGTCAATGAAAAGGCATTGCCCAAAATGGAACGCATCGAAGGCAAAGACTGGATAGGAGTAAGGGTAAGAAACAAAGGCAAGATAACGGATATTATCATCAATCAATTGGCTGACGGACGATTGATGCACTCCAATTCCTGGATTTGGGCTGAAGGCTGGGAGACTGATGCTTATATGTTTGCGGTTACTTATCCTGAAAATGCTAAGCCGGAAGAGGCATCTCAATACTTTATTGCTTACGGTAGCGCTCTGAGACGGAATGGCGAATCGTACTTCGGCTCTCTTTCCAAGTTGTTTGTTGTTCAGAAAAATGAGGGGAAGAAAGTCGAATTGACAGTTGAAGGCCAACCCTTGATAAATGCAACTTTTTGTAGTCCGATCAAACCAGCTTCACTGATTTTGAATGGTAAAAGCGCCGACGTTCATTATGAAAGCAAGCAACTCACTGTACAGCTAGATAGTAGGAAATGAAAAGGAACTTTGAATCTGTAAAATATATGGAATGGGCTTCTGGAAATAACTGAAATATTGATAGGCACAATCATTATTTGACGCTTAAAGCCGGATAGTAGTATCAATATCTAATATGAGACTATTATCCGGCTTTGTTTTTTTCTATTTTGAGTATGAGACTGTAGTTTTGTTCTCATTATCTCAGGCATCACTTTCTAGCCAATCTATTAATCATTCTAACGTTTATGAGGAAGACACATTTTCTTTTTTTGATTTTGTTGGCATTGGTCCAACCTATCTTTTCGCAAAACATTATTAAGGGTACTGAAGCCCAGGTAAGTTCTCCGGACGGAAATTTTATATTCAACTTTTACCAAAAGACAACTCCGGAAGGTAAAAAACAAATGTATTATTCGGTGAATTTCAAGAATAAGTCGGTTATCCTGGAGTCTGAACTGGGACTGAATGTGGAAAACCAACTGTTCGAATCTGCGCTGGCTATTCCCAACGATGAAAGCAAGCTATGGTGTGAAAATCTGAGTCTGACGAATATCGCTAAAACGACAGTCAATAAGACCTGGAAGCCGCTTTATGGTGAACGTAGTACAATCGTTGACAATTACAATGAGTTGATCATCGATTTCGATAAAAACGCAGAAAAAGAGAATGCTGCAAGTGAGCATACCGGTGTTGGGTATGACCGTCGCCGTAATTATAAAATGAGCCTGATTGTTCGGGCCTATAACGAAGGTGTGGCATTCCGTTATTTTATTCCTGAAAATACAAACGGACTGTTTATGCACATCACCGGAGAGCAAACCCAGTTTACCATGCCGGAAGGAACGTTGGCTTATTACGAACGTTGGGCTCAGGGTCCTTATTCTTTGCAACCTTTGAAAAACTGGCCGGATGAATGTGAACGCCCGCTCACGTTGAAGTTGACTAACGGTCTGACTGTCGCATTGGCAGAAGCCGAAATGATTGATTACTCCCGTGGGAAGTTCCGCTTGAACACAGAGAAGCCCAATACAATTCAGCTATCCATGTATGATTGTGCCGATGTGATTACCGCCTTTGGCACTCCCTGGCGTGTTATTCGTGTGGCCGATACCCCGGGAAAACTGATTGAAGGGAATGATATCATGCTGAACCTAAACCAGGAAAGTCAATTGGCAAACACCAATACGGATTGGATAAAGCCCGGAAAATCTATCCGCGTGATAAATCTGACGATGAAGGGAGCAATGTCATGTGTCGATTTTGCTGCTGCCCGTAATTTGCAGTACATCCTTTTTGATGCCAGTTGGTATGGTCCGGAGATGAAGATGTCGTCGGATGCCAGCAAAGTGGCGGCAACCAAAGATATAGATTTGCAGAAGGTTATTAAGTATGCCGCAAGCAAAGGCGTTGGACTGTTTTTGTATGTAAATCAACGTGCTTTGGTTCAGCAGATTGATTCGCTTTTCCCTTTGTATGAAAAGTGGGGGGTAAAAGGAGTGAAGTTCGGCTTTGTACAAATAGGTTCCCAAAAGTGGACCAGCTGGGTACATGAGGCTGTACGTAAGGCTGCCAGATACCACCTGTTAGTAGATATTCACGACGAATATCGTCCAACTGGTTATAGCCGTACTTACCCTAATCTGTTGACTCAGGAGGGAATTCGCGGTAATGAAGAGATGCCGGATGCCACGCACAACTGTATTTTGCCGTTTACCCGTTTTCTCGCTGGTGCCGCTGACTATACGGTGAGCTATAATAGCTCGAGAATTAAAAATACCCACGCTCACCAGTTAGCATTGGCAGCCATCTATTACAGTCCGCTTCAGCACCTTTACTGGTATGATAAACCGGAAGATGTGGTCAATCAGCCGGAGATTGAGTTCTTTGATAAAGTAAAAACCGTGTGGGATGATACCAAAGTACTAAGTGGGGAGATTGGCCAGAACATTGCTACCGCAAAACGTTCGGGTAATGACTGGTTTGTAGGGGTGATAACCAATACAGAAGCACGCGAGATGACTTTGCCTTTGAACTTCCTTACTCCAAAGCAAAAATATGTCGCGCACATCTATGTGGATGATGAAACGGTGCAGACTAAAACCAAAGTGAAGATGCTGAAGTATATCGTCACTTCAAAAGACCAGTTGAAGTTTGCCCTCAAGGCGAGTGGGGGAGCAGCGGTTCACCTGGAACCTGCGAAAGCAGAGGATTTGAAAAAATATAAAAGCTTGCCTAGGGTGGAAATGTAATCGTCAAGCGATTGTGTGATTTTTGTAAAAGAGGTGTGGTATCTTTCTTAGTAAAGATATTGCACCTCTTTTATTTTTCCTATACCTAAAAGGCTTTTGTTTATTGAGTCTCAAATCCCATATTGAGACTTCTTCGGGCGTGAAATAAAGGGGGGCTTGTGGCTTTTGATAATAGTTTTGCAGCGTGTAAAAACAGTGTTATGTAAAGAGACTAATCACGAATAGATTAACTGATTACATTTTACTCTTCAAATTGGAGATAACCTAAATCATGGTAGTGCCTGAAAAGCTGATACACCTAAGAGTTTCTTCTATTTACCGATTACATGAACTTTCTTAGTTTGAAGTTAAGTTAATCATCATTCTCCGATAGTTTTCATAGTTAGATAAAAGTTGAGTGATTATTCCGGAAAGATTTGGAACTGTTTTCCGACAGTTCCAATATCTGGATGGATAATGTGATTTAACCTAATTTCTCCCAGATTCAGACAATCTAATGAATCTCATATTGCTAACTTAATCACCAAACATGAATAGAAAGTTATTTACTTTATTTGTGGCTATTATGGGCTTAGCGTTGTGGCAGACAAATGTGTATGCGACGACTTACACTGCAACAACTACAGGTACCTGGACTACAACAACTTGGTCTCCAACATCTCCTACCGGACTGGCTACAGACAGTATCGTAATTAATTCAGGTATTACGGTTACACTTGCTGCAAATACTACTTGTGGAGGTATTTATGTCGCTGGAACTCTTGCTTCTGGTGCCTATAATTTAACCTGCGGGAATATAAATATTCCAACAGGTGGTATTCTCCAAGGTGACAATACTGCCGGAGGAACTGTACGAACATTATTGACGACAGGAAACTGGATAACTGTAAATGGAACTTTGGGTTCTACTACAGCAGGCACATCTGGTGAAAATTACCGACTTTATCTTAATGCAGCTGGAACAACAACAATAACGGGTAATGGCACAATTGGTATTGCACGAATTCAAGCGGCAAATGCCTCACCGGGAACAAGTGCAAATCAAACATTTGTAATTGATAATAATATAGAATTAAGAAGTAATAACTCAGTAACCGGTCAATCAGCTTTTAATCTGACTCCTGTGGCTTATGGTTCGTATACGAAAACTCTAACCATTAATGCAAACAAAACAGTAAAACTATATTATGCAAGTACATCATTTGGTGGTTATCAATCATTGAGTTTATTGCCATGGAATTCAGTTCAAGGTGGTAATGTAACAATTAATATCAATGGTACATTAGATTGTAGTGCGGGGCAGTTTAATTTAGCAACAACAAGCGGATCTTCTACAACTCAGAATATCACCATCAATGTTGGTAGTACAGGAAGCTTGCTTTTGGGTTCTACAGTACGAATGTACAGACCACAAAGTGGCCAAAGTATCAATATTAATGTTGCTGATGGTGGCGTTATTGATGGGTCTTCTTCTGCAATGTCATTTTTTAATACCGGGTCTTCAGCACTTACTGGAGTCTCAACTAATACTTCTGCACCAACAACTGCAGCAACTGCCGCTATAACCACTTCAACGAACTGTATTTATTCTGTTAATGGAGGTTTAGGTGGTACCGGCTATACTGATGGTGCAGCAGTTACAGTTTCAGGTGGTGCTGGATCGGGAGCCATTATAAATCTAATATGTAATTCAGTTGGTGCAATTATTGGTTATGATATTGCCGATGGAGGTACAGGCTATACTTCTGCCCCAACAATTACTCTTCCAAGTACTTCTGGTACGACAGCAAATGCTCCTACGGTTTCTGTGACGAATGCTAGTACTTACAGTATTAAAACAATTACTTTATCTACTGGTGGATCTGGATATTCTCAGAATGGTTTTGTTACAGTTAATGGTACTTTTACAAACTCACAATATACTCCGTGTATAATTGCTAAAGTATCTGGTGGTGTAGTAACTGGTTTTTATAAGCTGCATGGAGGGAATGGAACTGCATCAATTACAGCCACCGTTATTGGCGGTGGAGCTCCAACCCAATGGTTTGCCATTAATGGAACGAATCAAACTGGTATGGTGAAAGTAAACGCCTCTGCATACACATCAAACCCGGTTTGGATTGGTACTTCTAATTCAAATTATGATCCAATTACAATAACACCTACTGCTAATGGAGTGTTTTCAACAAATGTTCATACTACAACAACCAATTTCCCAGCTAAATACAGTACTTCAATTAATCAGGTTGAATGGGCTATTACGCCGACTACTGCCGCTACTGCTGATATTTCATTGACTCCCCACAGCTATTTGGTTAATTCAACCCCGATTATTGCTCAAAAAAATACAAGTGTATGGGTAGAGAATAATGCTTCGTTTAGTAGTCCAATTTTCACTAAAACAAGTATGACTTTACCGGCTTCTCAAAATCTTTTTACAACAGGAACTTCAGGAGCTTATACAGTTACATCGGGTACGACTGGTGATTGGGGAACGGCAGCAACTTGGGCAGATAATGTTGTGCCTTCCGCGAATGATAATGTCGTAATTGCATCGGGGCATACAGTTACTGTTAGCTCGCCTGCAAACTGCGGAAACCTGACAAAAACAGGAAGTTTGATTACTAATGCTAATCTAACGGTTCTGGGAAGTCTTTCTGGCTTAGGAAGTCACACAGGTATAGCAAAAACTATAATGACTGGATCTGGAGTGGCCATCGGCAAAGGATCAACTAGTAACCTGGAAATAGCAACCGGCTCAACAGCCAATGTAATAACCACAACTGGTGACGTGACAGTTAACGGTGATCTGACTGTAACAAGTGGGAAATTTACTATGGGGGCTAAGGTATATACTAACAACATTTCAATTGCTAGTGGCGCCATCATGAATGCAGATAATGGTGCCAGTAGTCAGTTTTTACGAAGAATTTTGACGGTTGGTAATGGATCTGCAGGAAATGCTGTCACCGTAACTGTGAATGGAACTTTGGGCAGTGGAACACGATATAGCAATGATGGTATAGATATGGAAGTTCATGCAAATGCAAAAACTCTTACCATTGGTGGCTCTGCAGGTACAATTGGAATTGCTTGTTTACGTCCTGCTGCAAATGCAGATTCGAGAACATTGGACATTACCATTAATCAGAATATGACATTGAACCGAGATAACGGTGGCGCTTCTAATATAGAACCGGCATTAACATTGCAGAATAATACTGGAACTTATGCACGAACACTAACTATACCTACAGGGGTCACTGTAACTTTACGTGGTAATGCTGGATTACATGGATTGAAAAACTATGTCAGCGGAAGCGATGAATTACTTAATAACTATGCCAGTTCTTCACTAAACCAAGGAAACTGTACCTATAATGTGAATGGTGTCTTGGACTTAAGTTACAATAATTCCATTTGCAATCTGAACACTTGTTCTTATACCGGTAATACACAGGCAGTAACAATAAATATAGGTTCGACTGGTACATTAAAGCTCGGTAATATCGTAAAGATGTACACTGCGCTGGCAGGTCAAAGTGCAAGTATTGTTCCTGCAGCCGGTTCAACTATAGAATATGGTTATAATGGTACACCAACATTCTTGCTGACAACGGGAAATGGTACAGCTCCTGCATTACCAACTTATTCAAATTTGAGAATTAACAATACAAGTGGTGTAACATTCCCAAGCCTGTCAACTGTAACTGGTGATTTAACATTGACTGCGGGATATATCGGGAGCTCCGTAACGATGGGGGGCTCATCTGCCCAAACGGTCAACGGTAATGGAAAAACAGTAGCAACCCTGACCATCGCCAATACAACCGGCGTATCACTTGCAAGTAACCTTACTGCAACTATCCTGAATATCAATCCTGGAGCCAAGCTTACAAATAACGGAGCCTTGAATGCGCCAACCTTTAATATTCTGAGTGATGCTACCGGTACAGGGACCTATCTGGATAACGGAACCACGGCTGCGACAGCCAATGTACACCAATACCTGACAGGAGCCGGCGGCACAACTCCAAGCGGTCGCTTCTGGTATATCTCGTGCCCTGTCGCAAGCAGTACTTTGCAAGGATTAACCGGAACTACCACTAAGCTATGGTATTATAATGAGTCGAGTGCTTCTTATTCAGGCCCTTATACTGATTTAGCTACTTATCCTTTCTCCGTAGGAAAGGGTTATGTCACACGCCTGGGGGAAACCTCTACAGCAAACTTTACCGGAACGCTGAATACGGGAAGTCAACCCATTAATTTGACAAGCCAGGGAACAACTGCCAAAAAAGGATATAACCTGATCGGAAACCCGTATCCTTCTTATCTGAACATCGAGGCAGTAGGTCTGACCTCTTCAACTACTGTATTGACTACGGTATGGTTCCGCTCAAATCCGGGTAATGATGCCACACAAATGGCCTTTGATACTTATAACGTATTATTGCATACCGGAACCAAACCCAGTGGTCATTCTGCGTCAAAATACATTCCACCTATGCAGGCATTTTGGGTAAAAACAAAGGCTGATACAACATTAAACTTTACTAATTCAATGCGGGTTCACCAGGATTCTACACTGAATAAACTAAAAAGCGCGACTGTTGACGAGCAAACTCAGGTAATCCGCCTGCAAGTATCTAACTGTGCCTATAGCGACGAAGCGTTACTGGCGTTTACCTCTAGCGCAGCCGACAGCTACGATGCCTACGATTCACCTAAAATGACAAACAACGTGGACTCCATTCCTGAGATCTATACGTTAGCCGGTACAGAGCAAGTGGCCATCAACGGACTGAATAGCGTAGCGAACAATCCAATGCTGGCATTAGGTTTCAAAACCGGCCTGGCCAATACAAACACTTATACCATTCAGGCAACAGAAGTGTCGAACCTTAATACGGGAACTCAGGTGGTACTGGTGGATAACGTAGCCAATATATCGACCGATTTGACTGATGGTACAGCTTATACCTTTACCTCGTCATCAACCAATACGGCAAGCCGATTTACTTTACGTCTAAATACCGGATCGAATGTTGCTACCGGATTGACTAAAACAATCGATGCCCAAAACTTCGTGATTTATCCAACCGGTAAAGGTCAGGTTGCAATCGTAAAGAAAGGTGCAGCCGGAAATGCCAATGCAAAAGTTACCAACCTGCTGGGTCAATCAATACTCACAACAGCATTGGTTGATGAAACCACAGTGTTGGGAGAGAATCTTTCGACTGGGGTATATTTGGTCAGTGTGAAAACAGCCAATGGACAATTTACGAAGAAAGTAATTATCGAATAATCGAAGTCGGATCAAGAAACAGTTAAGAAATAATCTGAATGAAAAGAAGCGGTAGTACTTTACACCGTAGATTGAAAAAGTTGATTTGGATAATGAAATATCTCTGATACTACAGTCAGATGGTTTAAACGGCGATACTCCTCCCGGTGAACCAACCAGATATTTACCGGACTATTTTTCTAACGATCCGTATAACAACAATCTCGACTAACTGTGTAGTCGTCTAAAATTCCAAATATGAGAATACTTAAAGAAAAGAAAATCTACATACATCCGCAGATAGAAGAGGTTTGTCTGGATAATGAAATCACATTAATTATGCAATCCAACAACGATGCAGACACTCCGCCGGATGATCCGACGGGATATGCATCAGATTATTTCAATAATGATCCTTACAAGAATAATTTAGGATAATCTTTAGAATGCTCTCTGTAAAAAGCGGCGAGCTTTCCTTCGAACTTTTTATATTGGTGTTTTGATAAAGTTATCTATTGCTTTAGATGATTGTTAGTGTTAGGTAAAATTGATACTTGAAGATTGATTGTGTGTTTGGAAACGGGAACTGTGAGCAATTGTAGTCCCGTTTTTCTTTTTTGTAGCGATTATAGGTGATTTGCATCACAAAAGAGTCTCACTTTATATTTTGATACTTCTTTGCAATGTGGATATAAAAATAAAAGAAGGGATACGGCATAATTTTGTTCCTGTCAATATGAAATCGTTTTGAACATGAAAGCCACATCACCAGCTACCAATAACCTTCGAAAAAAAGATTCCATTCCTGGCCTGGATATTTTTGAAAAAGCTTACCGGGATTATTTTACCCGGTTGGAACTTTATGCAGCTTCCATTTTGGCCGAAGATGAAGCTACGGATGTGGTGCAGGATGTCTTTTTGTATATGTGGAATAATATTGAAGAGTTTACAAAATATTCTTCGGTTTATGCCTATCTTCGGCGGATGGTTTACTGCCAGTGTGTGGATCAGATTCGTCACAACAGAATCGCTGAAAAATACATATCCGAACAGCTTTATGTTTCGGATTCAATCCGGAATGATGTGGATTTAACCGTTTCTTACCGGGAGCTGGAACGTATATATAATAATATACTGGAGGAAATGCCCCCCAAACGGCGGGATGTGTATGTGTTACAACAAACGACCGAACTTTCACTAGCCGACATTAGTCTGAGAATGAATATTTCGGTCAAAACTGTGGATTGCCATCTGGCAAATGCAAGGAAGACTCTTCGGCAAAAACTGATTAGTTATCAGTCCCGGTAGATTTTTATCAGGTTTGGTGGGTATTTCCTCAAAAACAGACTAACGCCATTAGAATCCTTCAAGTATTATGAAAAACAGAATTGTTGACACGAATCTGCATTTGTCAGATTTTAAAGAGATATACAGAAAGCTCTATCCGAAGCTATCTGTTTATGCGACCTTGTTTTTGTCACAGGACGAAGCACATGATGTTGTTCAGGAAGTGTTTGTTTCTGTCTGGGAAAATCAAAGTCTGATTATGGAGGAAGCGTCCATCCATTCGTATCTTTACAGAGCCGTTTATAACCGATGCATTGATGTCTTGCGTAAGCAATATACCAAAGAACAATATGCTTCAACTGTTCGGACGGAGATTCTGGAGAAAGAGGCGAATTATTTCCATCCTGATAATCATGAGATAGAGAATCGGCTGTTTTCGCAAGAACTTTATGATACAGTGCATTCGGAAATAGAAAAACTGCCCGCCAAATGCCAGGAAGTATTCAGGCTCTATTATTACGAACAGAAAAGTGCCAAAGAGATAAGTGAAGCACTCGATTTATCCAGAAGCACGGTTGAGAATCACATCTATAATGGCATGAAAACATTGAAAAAAAGATTTTCCAACTATCAGTTTATACTGTTCCTGCTTTTGATACAACTCCCTCAATGGTGAAATAGATGAAAAGAAAAAATAGCAGGAGGTTTTAGGTATAATCGGTTTTACTCACGTAATACTATTAAAGGGTAAGTATTTTCAATAGGTTAATCACAAATGGAAACAAAATACAGAGAACTGATAAATAAATATCTTGATGGAGAATGTTCAGAAGGAGACCTTCTGGAGCTCAATCATGCTCTTGATACATCGGAAGAAGTCAGGGCTGAGTTTGTCGAAACGAAGCTAATGAAAGCGTCGGGTAGTTTCGCTTACTTCTCTGATGAAAAACGGATTGATCGTTCGTTTGAAGAGCTGATGGCACGTGTCGGAGAGGATTCTTCTGACGCCGGAAAGTTGAGGTCTACAGTTCCTTTATTCCGAAAATTACTGAATTATGCAGCGGTACTTGTCGGAATCATAACGGTTGGACTTGGCGGGTATTTCCTTTATCAAAAGACTTACGCTACTTCCGAAATGCTTTCAGCCGTTGCAACGATTGAGAAAATGAATATCCGACTGGAAGATGGAACAGAGATTACGCTGGACAAAAACAGTACGTTGCAATATCCGGAACACTTCGAAAAGAACAGTCGCAATATTGAAATAGAGGGCCATGCCTTTATGAAAGTGGCCAAAGACAAACAACGTCCATTTCGGGTAAAAGCCGGAGAGGTATATGTGCAGGTATTGGGTACTCAGTTTGATATCAGGACTGAAAAAAATATTTCGGAAGTGGCTTTGATAGAAGGATCGGTCGATATACGTGATAAGCAACAGAAGAGTCTGTACCGGATGAGACCCGGTGATTTCGTTTCATATCATCCAAAGCAGAAGAAGCTCCATTATAAAAGAATCAATTCCGGACTTTATCTTTCCTGGTTGAAAGGCGAGATAGACCTGAATGCGGTCAACTTTGGCGAACTGGTAGAGGTGCTCCAACGTTACTATCACAAGAGGATGGTGGTGCAATCTCCCGAGCTGAATAAGTATGAGTTGGTTGTAAATCTGTCACTTGATATTCCCGTTGTAACCATGATGGAGGCATTATCAAATGTAGCTCCAATTAGTTACCGGATTACAAATGACTCCATCCTGATCTCTTCGAAGAACAGGCCCAGATAAGATCTGTTAAATAGAACTAATAACATGTTATACAGTCGGATGACTGGTACATCTTTCATAGCATACAATCGTTGTGGTATAAACCGTAGGATTATACCACTTCTCTTTTTTTTGTTCGTTTCTTTCCCTTTAGCTTCGCAAAACAGCGCCGACTCATTATCATTCCGCAATGCATCCTTAAAGGAAGTAACCCGCATTTTTCATAAAAAAGAGGGCTTCAATTTTATCTACAACAAATCGCTGGAGCTTATTTATGGTAAAAGAACAATCGCTCCGTTTCGATACAGCCGGATAGAACAGGCTCTGGATATTGTACTGGATAAGACGCCTATCCGGTATAAAAGAATTGATAATGTCATAGTCCTCAATCTTGATAAGTCGTACGGGGGGGCTTATGATATAAGAACTGTAGCGGGTGTAGTAGTGGATGAAAAAGGTGCGCCCATGCCCTCGGTCATAGTAATTCCCCGGGGAAGCCCCAACGGTACTACTACCAATGTGCGAGGGGAGTTTAAGATTGATGTCCCGGCAGCGGTGAATTCTTTGAGCTTTTCTTATATCGGTTATGAAAAGAAAGAGTTACCCATTGGAGAACGTGAACCGATGCGGGTAACGATGACTCTGTCGTCACAACAGATGAATGAATTGGTCGTTGTGGGGTATGGGGCGAAAAGAAGAGTCAATATGACCGGTGCTGTAGCTTCAACGACTCCTGATTTCTTTTCCCAAAAAGGATTGGTGACAGAGCCTTTACAAGCGCTGCAGGGCGCTGTTCCCGGATTAACCGTTACACGCACTTCCGGTCAACCCGGCGGAGAGGATTGGCAGATGGAGATTCGCGGAGCGACATCGATAAATGGTACGACGCCACTGGTGATTATAGATGATGTCCCGGGGGATTTGTCTTCAGTGAATCCGGATGACATTCTGACTATCTCCGTCCTGAAGGATGCATCGGCATCCGTTTACGGAGCGCGTGCCGCAGGAGGGGTAATTCTTGTAACAACCAGAACCGGAGAGTCTTCACGTCCTGTTTTCAAATACAAAGGGAATGCCCAGTTAAAAATTCCCGGACTGATGCCTAAGCTGATGAATATGCAGCGATATATGGAAACTTTTGAAGAGGCCTATTTAAATGATGGGAAAACAGTGCCGTTATATACGCCGGCTGTCATAGCCATGTTTAAAGATCCGGCATTGAGGCCTTCAGCAGGGTGGGTTCCGGCTATATCGGGAGCGGATTATGTCGATTATGTTTTCACCGATCAGGATTGGCGAAAAGTGCTGTATGGAAATGCTTTCTCAACTTCTCATAATCTGGGTGTGTCAGGTCGTTCTTCCAGGGTGAAATATTTGTTGGATGTGGGTTTTTTGAGTGACGGGAGTCCGCTTCAGTGGGGGGCAGATGGAAATGACCGGGTAAATATACGGATGAAAAGTACCTTCATTGTGAATGACCGGTTGACCATCGAGCCGTTGTTGGCGTTTGACGGACAATACACCAAGCACCCATCGCTCAACTTTAATATCGATATGGCGCAACCGGGTTTCCCTACATCGACTTTGACCGGAAAGCCTTATGCCTGGGGGGGGCAGGAAACACCGAACTGGATAGCCGAACTCGGAGGGGTGCGGAACGATTTGAATAATCGCTTTAATTCGCGGATAAAAACAATCTGGAATATCATAAAGAACCTCTCTTTTACAGGTATGGCAGCGGCCAATTACGGAGTAACCGACCGGAGGGAAACCCGCAATTCCATCAAATGGTATGATTATGTGGGGAATTATCGCCGGACGGATCCATCTCAGAATAGTATTAGTAGATATTACGCTACGAATTTTTATTATAATTTCAGTGGTTATTTTGATTATTCTCCTACACTTCCCGGTGATCAGACATTAACTGCCATGTTCGGCGGTTCAGCCGAGCAAAGTTCAGATAACTGGTTTTCAGCATCGCGGCAATCATTGCTTTCGGAGAATGCCTATACGCTTAATCTGGGGACAACCGGTATTGCAAACGATGAAGGTAAAACGGCCTGGGGGCTTTCTTCCGGTTTTGCCCGTCTGAATTACAGCCTTTTCAATAAGTATATGCTTGAACTGAATGGCCGTTACGATGGTTCGTCCCGTTTTATCACCAGTTCCCGATGGAAATCATTTGGCAGCGTATCCGGGGGATGGCGTATTTCACAGGAGTCATTTTTGAAAAACCGGGAATGGCTGGACGATCTTAAGTTAAGGGCTTCGTGGGGGACGATGGGGAATCAGAGTGGGATTAATCTCTATGATTATGCGCAATTAATCACCATTGTTACGCCAAGTGGAGTGGTAAACAGCGGCAATCCTGTTTTTGGTTCCGATGCCACGTTGGCTCAAACGGCTTTCCAATCCCGGATGGTAAGTCCTAACCGAACCTGGGAAGTAGTGGAACATAGTAATGTAGGACTTGATATTACTGCTTTCAGACAGCGCTTTTCGGTCTACTTTGACCTCTTTCAGAAGTATAACCGGAATATGTTGATTGATGTAGTCTATCCCAAAATGTTGGGAGCAATACCTCCCAAGACAAACAATGGCCAACTTAGGACTCGTGGCTGGGAGGCAAGCCTGAACTGGCGCGATAAGGTACAATCCCTGCAATATACCATAAACTTAGCTATCAGTGATAATCAGAATAAGTTGCTAAATCTCGGGGGAGCGGATACATATACGATTGGCCTGAATGCTGCTCGCGAAGGATATCCGTTAAATTCCTATTTTGGTTATCAGAGAGCAGGGCTTATCGAGACGGAAGAGCAATTGAAATCTTACAAGGCAATGGCGTTAAAAGGAGGCATTATACCGTCAAATATTCGCATCGGAGATATTATGTTTAAAGATATCAGTGGAGCAGAAGGTAAACCTGATGGTAAAATAGATACATACGATGCTACTTTTCTCGGAACGGATGCTGTTCGCTTTCCTTTTTCCATTACGACAACATTAAACTGGAATTCGTTTGATTTTCAACTTTATCTGCAAGGCGTCGGAAAACGTACGATTTACCGGGAGACAAGCCAGCGTGGCGCAATGTATCGTTGGTGGCTGGGGCAACTGGATAGCTACTATGGAAAAACATACAGTACAATTTATAACCGGTTGGGTTCTGATTTGATGCCGCGATTGACTGCCGATAACAGTTTGGCTGAATACAATTACGCCTGCGCTGACTGGAAAATGGAGAATGCAGCCTATTTACGGGTGAAAAGTATCGTAGTCGGATATTCCTTTTCACCATCAGTATTGAAGAAACTGACAATTAGTTTTCTGAGGTTTTATATTTGCGGAGGGGATATTTTTGAGATTCAATCCATCAAGGATGGTTATGATCCCGAGAGCGTACGTAATCCATCCGGTAAAAGTCGTTATCCGTTTTGCCGGACTGTCACCTGTGGGTTGGAATTTAAATTCTGAACAATGGAAAGAAAGCTGAATCATATTTTATTACTGGTGTTCCTGATCATTTTGGCTGGTTGCAATAGAGCATTGGATTTGGAAGTGGAGGATACCATAACCGATAATGAGTTCTGGGGATCTGCTTCTGATTTCAAGCTGGCAGCTAATGCATTTTATCCATATCTGAATACTTTTGAACAGATCATAAACAGAGATTTGTGTGCCGATTTATTAACGGGGTCAACCAATAATATCAGTAATTCAACCTATACCATTCCTCAGTCGGATGCTGCAAACTGGGATACTCAATGGACCCGTATCCGTGCGATCAATGTGTTTCTGCAAAAGGCACAAGCTTATCCATATCCCGGTGAGATTAAATCGTTGGAGGGTGAGGCCTTCTTTTTCAGAGCCTATATCAATTGGTTATTGTTTCAGAATTATGGCGCGATGCCGATTGTGGATCGGGTAGTCGGATTGAATGATACATTGCTGTATGCCACGCAAGCGCCATGGACAAGATATGTCGATTTTATGATTGACGATTTGAAAAAGGCAGTTGATCGCTTGCCGCTTGAATCGCAGATAGCCCAAACCGATAAAGGTCGTATTTCAAAAGGGGCGGCACAATCCTTATTAGCCCGGATTGCCCTGTTTGAAGGTACCTGGCAAAAGTTTAGAGGAAACCCACAGAGGGCTCAGGAGATGCTCACCATTGCCGTTGATTATGCCAGACAGGTGATGGAGAGCAAGGAATACCAGCTTTTCTATGATGAGCGTTTGTCAGATTCACGAATTACTGGGGAGACGATAAATACCAGTTATCGCTATCTTTTTATTCTGGAGAATCCCCAATCCAATCCGGTTGGTATCACTAAAAGCGCCAATAAAGAGTATGTCCTGGCGAACCGGTATGATGATAAATTGCGGATTATGAATTATAACTTAAGCCATGCTTTGGTTACTAGCGCATTTTCGCCTGACCAGAAGTTGTTGAATCTTTATTTATGCCGTGATGGACTTCCGGTTTCGATATCCCCTTTTTTTCAGGGGGATTCCTCCTGGTGTTCACAATTTGCAAACCGTGATCCAAGGATGATTCAGTCCCTAAAAGTTCCGGGAGTAAAATACTGGAAATATGGTGTTCAGGGGAGAGTCAACTGGACAGGAGACTCTCTTGACTTGAGTACAGCGTTGATTACCAATCCCAGTATCGGGCAAGTTACCATGACGGGTTTCAGCTCGTTGAAATTTATAACCGAAAGAAATGTGGCTCTCTATTACGAATCTCAGGATTGCTCCATTATCCGGTATGCGGAAGTTTTGCTGAACTATGCTGAGGCTCAGTATGAATTGAATGGCAACATTTCTGATGAGAATTTGAATGCCTCCATCAACTTATTGCGGGACAGGGTAGGGATGGCGCATCTGACTAATTCGCTGGTAAATGACCATCATCTGGATATGCGCGAAGAGATTCGCCGGGAGCGTACCGTTGAGCTTTATTGTGAAGGTTTCCGTTACGATGACCTGCGCAGATGGAAAACTGCTGAAACCGAAATGTCCCAGGCGATACTGGGTGCCCGGATTACGGGAACACCATTTGCCCAAACCGACACTTTTCCCGACAAAAGCATGTACATTCCCCCCGTGACATCCGGTAAGTTGAATGCCGATGGTTATTATATCGTGGAACCAGCCGAAAACCGGACATTTCTCCCAAAGCATTATTTACGACCTATTCCTTCTGTCGAAGTACGCATTACGCGACTCAAACAAAATCCGGGTTGGGAGTAGTTGCCTCTCTCGCATTTCTGTGTGCCTCCCTCGCATTTCTGCCTGCCGCTCTCGCATTTCTGCCTGCCTCTCTTGCATTTCTGCATGCCACTCTCGCATTTCTGCCTGCCTCCCTCGCATTTCTGTGTGCCTCCCTCGCATTTCTGCCTGCCGCTCTCGCATTTCTGCATGCCGCTCTCGTATTTCTGCATGCCTCCCTCGCATTTCTGCATGCCGCTCTCGCATTTCCGCACGCCGCTCTCGCATTTCTGCATGCTTCTCTCGCGTTTCGGCGTGCTTCTATAACATTTCTGCGTGCCGTCCTCGCATTTTTCAGAGATTTCTCCCTAAAATTCTCCATTGCTCTGTAAATCGACTACCGGCCTTCTTAGTTAAAATGCGATACAACGCATTTCCCATATACGAATTTATAGCCTTCTTCTGCTCTAGAACATGTATTTTGCTTTGGGTAAAAACGCTACCTCATCCGAACTATAATTGAAGTAAATACCATGTTTCACTCAATTTATAATTCTCTTCTTATGGAAAATCAAAGAATTGAAAGGCAGGAAAGAATGATTCAGGTTTATCTAAATGTGTTTTTTGTTAACTATTAAATTTTTACTGCATGAAAAGTAAATCTTTTAATCAACCGTTGCATTTCAGACGGTATGTGGGTAAAGCGGCTACGTCCGGTTTACTTTGTTTGATGTTGTTCTCTTCGGTACAGACAATGTATGCCGGAGAAAGTGGAGTTGCCAATCAGCAGGTGACCCAGCAACAAGGACAAATTGTAACCGGTACTGTTACCGATGCCAAAGGCGAACCGCTGGTAGGTGTAAATGTGTCTGTTAAAGGAACGACCAAGGGAACGATTACCGACATCAATGGTAAATATAGTCTTCAGGTACCGGTTCCGAATGCTACATTGGTCTTTTCGTATATTGGGTATCTCCCAAAAACACAGGCAGTCGGCAATGCCCGTACATTGAGTGTAAAATTGGCCGAAGATACCAAAGTGATGGATGAGGTGGTGGTCGTAGGTTACGGTACGCAGAAGAAGGTAACTCTGGCCGGTGCCGTTTCTACTTTAGGAGAGAAGACTTTCAGCGATCGCGGGGTTATATCGAATCCGGTAGCAGCTATTCAGGGGCAAGTGCCGGGAATGGTGGTTACCCGTCAAAGTTCAGCTCCCGGACGTGAGGACTGGAGCTTTAAGATCCGTGGTCAGGCTTCGGTAAATGATCCCGGAACATTGGTATTGATTGATGGAATCCCGGGTAGTATTGCCGATGTCAATCCTGACGATATTGACAATATTTCAATCCTGAAAGATGCAGCCGCAGCTATTTATGGATCCCGTTCTGCCGGTGGTGTGGTTTTGGTAACGACCAAACGAGGTAAGAATCAAAAGACAACAGTCAGTTATAAGGGAAATGTTGCCCTGAAGACCCCGAGCATGCAACAATCATTTATGAATATGCAGCAGTGGGCTTCTTCTATCGAAGAGGCAGTTCTGAATGATGGAACCGCTCCCGGCTCAAGTATTGGTGCATTTCCTTATTGGGCGATTCAGGCGATGAAATCAAACGATCCCCGTTATATGGGAACTGTCCAGAACTATTTGGTGGGACCGAATGCCGGAAGTATACACAATATCGGTTTTCTGGATATCGATATGAATAAAGAAACCTGGGGAAATGCTTTGTCTAACTCTCATAGTGTAAGCGTGGCCGGAGGTACGGAAAAGAACCAGTATAATATTTCCGTTGGTTTGATGGATGATAAATCTCCTTTGCGGGAAAAGTGGGGCGATGATCAATCGAAGCGATATAATATCCGGGCCAACAATGATATAAGAATCGCTAAATGGTTTGATCTGGGTACCGATCTTTCTTTTGACCGGAGAAGTAATGTGTATCCGATGCAAAGACCCAGTGCTATTGCCGGTAACCCTCCCGGTTCTCCCTTGTTGACCAAAGGCGGTAATCCATTTGGTTGGGCATCAAACATGACTCCTGTTGTTGCTGCAAAATTCGGAGGTCAGCAAACTACCAATGTCAATAGCTTCAAAGTAAATATTGCACCTAAATTCCATCTTTTGAAGGGACTGGATTTATTGGGAAATGTATTCTTTAATCCCTGGGATGTCAATAATATGGGATATCAGAATATCGTGACCTGGTATGATTATGATGATGTACCTTACTCATATTTAAGTCCGAATAGCAGTTATGTAAACAGGGAAGCAAAAACCGTAATGAAAGAGCAATATCAGGGCTATTTCAATTATAAGACTCAGCTAAAAGGTATTCATTCGTTGGATATCATGGCAGGAACTTCGTACGAAAAAGAGAAAGCGACCAGCTTTATAGCTGAAAAAACGGGGCTTTTAGTGCCTGATTTACATTCCCTAAACACAGGAACAACCTACAGTAAAGCTACAGATGCTATTACTTCATGGGCCATGGCTTCTTATTTTGGTCGTGTGAATTATACGTTGAAAGATCGTTACATACTGGAAGCCTTAGGACGTTATGATGGTTCATCCCGTTTTATTACCGGTAAAAAATGGGCGCCGTTTTATGGTCTTTCAGCCGCATGGCGTCTTTCGGAAGAATCATTCCTGAAGAAACTGGATATTTTCGATAACCTGAAAATCAGAGGCTCTTACGGAACTACAGGTAATCAAGCCGGAATCAACCTGTACGATTATATTGCCTTGCTGAATATGAATACCGCTTCCGGAAATACGCCAAATTATCCGTTGTTTGGTTCAGTAGCGGCTCCGACGCTGGGACAAACCATTACGGAAAAGAACATGGTTTCCACCGATCGTTCCTGGGAGGTTATTACCACAGCGAACATCGGTATTGATTTTGCCTTGTTGAAAAATAGATTAAGTGGTTCATTTGACTATTTCCAAAAGCGGAATGATGGAATGCTGGTAAACGTAACTTACCCGCAAACACTGGGAGCAACAGCACCTCAGACAAATAATGGATCCATGTCGGTTAATGGTTGGGAAGCTTCATTAGGTTGGCGCGATAGAATCGGAAAGGTAAACTATTATATCAATGCCAATATCAGCGATAGTCGCAATAAATTAATCACCATGCAGAATGCAACCCTAAAAACATGGAATGCAAGAACCACTTATCTGGTAAACTATCCGATTAATACCTACTGGGGTATGGCTTCTGACGGATTGATTAAAGATGCAGATGATTTAGCCGCTTATAAGGCAATTATCGGCTCTGACGTGATTAGTTCAAGCCTTTTGCGTATCGGTGATATGAAATACAAGGACCTGGATGGTGATGGAAAAGTAACCAAAAGTGATGTGAAAAACCTTGGCGACAATACTCCTCACTATAGCTTTGGTGTAAACCTGGGCGCAGACTACAAAGGCTTCGATTTGTCTATGATTATTCAGGGCGTAGGCAAGCAAACGATTATTCGTAACGCTTCTGCTGCTACCATGTTGGTTGCTAATACTTATCAAAACCAGGGGACAGTATGGTATGGTAAAAACTGGAGCGATATTGCAGAGAAATATCCGAATCAGCAGGTTACCTATATTGAAAATGATGGTTCCACTACGACCACAAATTTATTACTGGCTTCAGTAAATAAGGATCCGAATGCTGTACCTAAAACGACAAATAACGGAACCATTCGTACTTACAACTATTTGTATTCCGATGCCTGGTTCAGAAAGCAAAACGGAGCCTATGCCCGTATGAAAAATATCACCTTCGGATATACTTTGCCCAAAACATTTGTGAAAAAGATGAGTGTAGAAAAACTAAGGGTTTATTTTTCAGGAAACGACCTGTTTGAGATTACAAAAACAAAAGATGGCTGGGATCCTGAAGCAACCGCAGAAGATCCATTCGGTGGAACAAACGGTTCAAACGCATATCCATTCATGCGCACCTACTCGTTTGGACTTGATTTGACGTTTTAATAATTAACGAAAGGAAAAATACGATGAAAAAATATAGATATATCACATTACTGTGCATTGCCTTAGTGATGGCTTCATGTAACAGCATGCTTGACCTGAAACCTGAAACCGATCCGTCGGACGCTTCGATGTGGTCTAATGCCAACGCATTTGAGAAAGCGGCCAATAACTTTTATACCTGGCTTCCGTATATGCAAAATCGCTCCGGATCGAATGGGGTTTACAGTTACGGATTGATGGATAGAGAAGAAATGGGGGATATGCGCATATCCGATCCTTCTACAGCCGCGAATACCACATCCAATTCAACCTATACAAAAGTCGATGTTGATGCCGTTTATCAGGAGTATTTTAAACAATTACGTGCAGTAAACTTATTCCTGAAAAATGCAGCTTCTTATGCTAAACCGGATGAAATAAAGAAATATGTAGCTGAAGCTCAGTTCTTCAGAGCCTATTATTCCTATCTGGTTTTTGTAGATTATGGTCCCCTTCAGATCATTAAGGATCCGTTAGAGGTCAATTCGGAAGAATTATATGGCGCAAGAGCTACCCGGGATGAATTTGCCGATTTTATTATCAGCGATCTGGAGGCTTCTATTGGTAGTGGTGCGCTGCCATTGCAGTCGGCCATTCAATCAACAGCGAATAACGGACGTATCACTCTGGGGGCAGCCCAGGCCTTACTGGCGCGTGTGTGTCTGTTTGAAGGTACCTGGCAGAAATATCACTTTAATAACACCACCCGTTCGAAAGAGCTATTGAAAAAAGCTTATGAAAATGCAACCCTGGTGATGAGTGATAACTCTTATGCTCTATTCTATAACTCTTCGTTAGGCGTAAAAAGCTATCGTTATATGTTTATTCTGGAGAGCACGACAAAATGTAATCCTGCCGGAGTTCTGAAAGATGCGAATAAGGAATATATTTTCCGTAACCGTTTCGATGAAACCATTCGTCAATCCGGACAAAACAATACACACCGGGGGAGAGGCATGATGATTTCCCGGAAAATGCTGGAGATGGCATTGGATAAGAATGGAAATGCAACTACACCCGATTATACAACAGCACTCAACAGTTGTTTCAAGAATCGTGATCCACGTATTTCCACCACATGTGGTGGAGTCGGTGAACTGTATTGGAACTACGAAGCGGGAAGTACATTTAACCGGGATAAAGCCGATAGCCTGAAAATGACCTATCGGGCCTGGGGCGGCAATGGATTCTTGTGTAGTAAATTCGGCGGCGAACGTTCCGCGACTAATACAGCAGATGGTTTTGATGTGCCCATTATTCGTTTAGCTGAAGTCTATCTCATTTACGCTGAAGCAAAATGCGAATACCAGGATGGAACACTGTCTGATGATGATCTGAATAAATCTATTAACAAACTTCGCACCCGGGTCAGCATGCCGAATTTGACAAATGCGGTAATTCCAACAGGCTCTACTCTGTTGAATGAAATTCGCCGGGAACGAAATGTTGAACTTTTCCTCGAAGGTTTCCGCTATGATGACCTGCGCCGTTGGAAAACTGCTGAAGTAGAAATGAGCAAAGCGTTGGAAGGTATCTGGATGGGTACAGGCTCTGCGTTTGCAAAAAGCTGGACGCTCAGCTATCCGTCACTTAGTAAATCATATTCCTATACTCCGGTTGAAGCAAATAAATTTACTGTGAGTACAGAGGGATACACAATTCGTGAGGCAGCCTCGGCAAGGGCATTTCAACAGAAACATTACCTGCGTCCGTTGCCGACTAAACAAATTGAATTAAATCCGAATCTGGAGCAAAATCCGGAATGGTAATTTATAAATCAATAGAATTAGATTATTAGAGGTAAATAAGCAAATTAGGTTGTGAAGGAGGCCTCCTTGCATTAGCAGGGAGGCTTTTTGCTTATTTTATTGACAAGAAAATATCAGTAAAGTCACTTTTTATGGCTGAAAAAAAGAGATTCATGGCTTAATGTATTTGTGATTACTGGTGTCTGTAATGTGTTGATATTTAGTTTTATGTCTGGGGAAGTAGTCTCACTTTATAAATTGATACTCATTTGGCCTGAAACTATTCTCTGTTGAAACAGTCAGATTGTACCTTTGCTTTATCCAAAATGGACTGGTAATGTCAATTCAGATTCATCGAAAATATAAATAACGAATAATATGCCTGACATATACCCTTGTCAGGTCATTGAAGAAGATATAATCAAACATGAAAAAAGCACTTATCTCATTCGCTCTTTTTACTTCCATTATTGCCACCTCTGCGCAGCAAATCCCATTGCCAAAACTCCAGGATAGCTATCCGAGAATGATGACCGATGCAAAAGGAAAAGGAGAGCTGAAAAATTTAATCAGTAAGGAGCAATGGGCAAAAGATCTTTATTCAAAGCTTCAAAAAGGCATTGAGCCCTATGTGGAACGTCATCAGTCCGATCCGACCTGGATTGTTTCCCGTCTTCAAATGTACTGGAAGAATCATTACGATACCATTTTTATAAATGACCGGGTTTATGCCTATGCAAAGGGGCATGCACCGGTTCCAACCGTACGTTATTCAGGGGCGCGAGATCACGTAACTATTTACAAAAAACCAAAGCTGGAAGACATCAAACCTTATATGGATGATGAGCGTGGTTTGTGGTTGATTAACGGCTCAAAACCTGGCGAGACATTTGAATGGGCTGATCCTGCACAAGCCGGTAAAACCGTTGAGGCAATCAACACCGAGATTATGGGCATGGCCGGAAAGGCTGCGTTTTTTTATTGGTACACAGGTGATGAACGTTATGCAAAGTTTGCCGCCGATATATTTGATACCTACATGACCGGTATTTATTACCGCAAAGAGATGATTGACCTCAATCATGGTCATCAACAGACCTTGCTCGGCCTTTCGTCATTTGAGACCATTCAGGAAAAACTGATTGCCGATGTTGCCGCTACCTACGATTTCCTGCACGATTACCTGAAAGCGAAAAAAAGTAACAAAATCGAGATTTACGAGTCGGCACTGAAAAAATGGGCTGATGTGCAGATTGCCCACGGAGTCCCTTTCAATAACTGGAACCTGATGCAGGCCCGTTTTATCTTTGACCTGGGTATGGTATTGAATAATAACAAAGCCTATCCAGATGGTAAAGGCCGTGAATATTATCTCGACTATGTGCTGAACCAAAGCGGAACCCGTCAATGGGCATTGCCAAAACTTGCAGCATACGGATATGATATGAAGACCGGTATCTGGGCAGAATGTCCGGGCTATTCCACCAATGTGGTGATGAGTGATTTCGTCGATTTTACCTCCTTGCTTGACCGTTCGCTGAATATTGACTTACCGACCTATTTGCCTGTATTGTATAAAGCGGTGACCGCTCCCATGCAGTATATTTTCCCGAACCGCGATATGTCAGGTTTTGGAGATACCGGTTATCATCCACTTTCGCCAGAGCCGGTGAAAAAAATGATTGCCAATGCTCAAAAAAACAATAAACCGGAGTGGGAAAAACTCTTCACCGGACTTTATAAGTTATTGCTGGCTAATACGGGAGAGGAGAAAGCCGCACCGAAAAACAGTGTGGAATCTTTCTTCACAGATAAAGATGTAAAGATTAAAGAGAATATTTCCGCGGCTAAGGTTGAGGATTTTATTACAAATACCTTTTATGCACCGAATGTAAGCTGGTTTGTACAACGCAATGGCATGGACAAACAAAACGGTCTGATGATTTCGGAATACGGCTCCAAAGGCAATCATGCTCATGCTAACGGTGTGGCGATGGAGCTTTACGGAAAAGGGTTTGTCCAGGGGGTAGAATCCGGTATTGGTACCAGCTATTTCCAGCGAGATTATGCTGAATACTATTCGCAATTTCCGGCCCACAATACAGTCGTGGTAGATGGGATCTCTTCCTATCCGGTGATGAAAAGCAATCATGCATTTGATTTGCTGAGTGCATATCCCGCTTCGGAACGTAAGAGTGGTTTTTATCCCAATATTTCTTTTTCTAACGTGATGTTTGTAGAACCGGAAACCCAGGCCGATCAAAACCGTATGTTGAGCATTGTCCGCACCGGAGAAACAAGCGGTTACTATGTGGATATTTTTCGTTCCCGTAAGCAACGGGGCGGAGATCGTTATCATGATTATTTCTATCACAATCTGGGCCAAGACCTTACATTGATGGATAATCAGGGAAAAGCTTTGGAATTAAATTCTACAGAAAAACTTTGTTTTGCAGAAGGTGACCTGATGGCCTATGATTATTTGTGGGATAAAAAATCGGTTCGCAGCGCACAGGATTTCAGAGCTCAGTTTGCGATTCGCAACAAGGGGAATGATGTCTTTATGAATGTCTGGATGAAAGGGCAGGAGGGACGAGAAATCTTCAATGTAAAATCACCTGCTACCAAATCGTTTAAGGGCGCATCGGGAGGTCTGCCTTATGATGTAAACAAATCTCCGCTACAGACGCTGGTTGTCCGTCAGGATGGAGAGGCATGGACAAAACCCTTTGCGGCGGTATTCGAACCTTCGTCATCTTCAGCGCCGGCATCCGTTCGTCAGATTTCATCATTCGATGCCACCGGAGTTTCAGCCGGATTTGTTGGTTTGAAAGTGGAAAGTAAATCAGGGCGTACCGACTATATCTTCTCTTCGGATGATTTGGCTAAGACAGCTATTTACAACGATATGAAGGTGAGTGCTACCTATTCGGTGATTTCAACCGAAGGCAACGGTTTTACCCTTTTTATGGGAAATGGGATACTGGCTTCGAAAGGAGATTTTCAGATCAGTGCGCTTGTGCCCGCCACAGCAACACTGGAATTTAAAAACGGAGTGTATGCTTTGACTGCTGATGCCGCAATCACTCTGAGCACCCCGATGTCTTACACGGAGATGATTGGTTCTCAGAATGGCAAAGAGACAGTATATAAAGGAAAAGCGATTGACGGTAAATCGTTGTTCGAACTGCCGGCATTAAGTTTTGGCACAATTATTCTGAGATAAACGAATAAAAAAGATAGGTGAAATATACAGGGTGACCGTCTTACAATCTGGTAAAAGAACAACTAAATACGAAATATCGATATATGAAGAAAAACACATGTCTCATACTGCCTGCTTTTCTCTTAATGACAACTGCCGGGATCGTGTCTGCACAAAGCCAAAGTGGCACACCGTATGTGTCAAAAGTTTGGGTGGCAGATCAGGCGAACGGGACTTATAAGAATCCGATCATCAATGCCGACTATTCCGATCCTGATGTTTGTCGGGTAGGCGATGACTACTACATGACGGCATCGAGTTTTGGTTGTGCTCCGGCAATTCCCATTTTACACTCTAAAGATTTGGTAAACTGGAAACTGGTCAACTATGCGATGAAACGGGTCGTACCTGATGAAGTTTTCAGTAAACCCATGCATGGAAAGGGTGTTTGGGCACCGTGCATCAGCTATCACAAAGGAGAGTTTTACATCTATTGGGGAGATCCTGATTATGGCATTTACATGATTAAGACCAAAGATCCGTTCGGTGAATGGAGTGAACCTGTGCTGGTGATGGCCGGAAAAGGTTTGATTGATTCCTCTCCATTGTGGGATGATGACGGACGTGTCTATCTGGTACATGGATGGGCGGCTAGTCGTGCCGGACTAAACAGCATATTAACGGTGAATGAGTTGAGCGCAGACGGTTCGAAGGTGATTGGAGAAACAGCTCTGGTTTATGATGGATTGCCTCAGGGCAATAGTACGACCGAAGGCCCGAAATTCTATAAACGCAATGGCTTTTACTACATCATGGCTCCGGCAGGTGGCGTTGAGCAGGGCTGGCAGATCGTGATGCGTTCCAAAAATGTGTATGGTCCCTATGAATGCCGGACTGTAATGGCTCAGGGTAAAACCAACATCAACGGACCGCATCAGGGCGGTTGGGTGGAAACACAAACCGGTGAATCCTGGTTCATCAATTTCCAGGACAAAGCGGCTTATGGTCGTGTCATTCACCTGCAACCCATGAAGTGGATCAAAGACTGGCCGGTGATTGGTGACGATAAAGATTGTGACGGATGTGGTGAACCTGTTTTGACCTGGAAAAAACCGAATGTTGGCAAAAGCTGGCCGATAGAGACCCCAGCCGAAAGTGATGAGTTTAACACCGAAAAGCTGGGCTTGCAATGGCAATGGCACGCCAATCCGAAACAATCGACCGGAATGCCTTCACGCAATGGTTATTATCGGCTTTATGCCGAATATACACCGGAGGATTACATAAATTTTTGGCAGGTGCCTAACCTTTTGTTGCAGAAAACTCCGGCTGATGAGTTTACAGCAACTGTCAAAGTCGATTTCTATTCACAGACTCAGGGAGAGAAGACCGGTCTTATCGTGATGGGATGGAATTACTCACATTTGTCATTAGTGAAAAAGGAAAAAGGCTATGCTATTGAGCAAGCAGTTTGCATAGATGCTGAAAAAGGAAATCCTGAGAAAATTATCACTTCTAAGGGGATCAGTGTATCGAAAGTCTATCTTCGTGTTCAGGTCAAATCCGGAGCGATGTGTAGTTTCTTCTACAGCATTGATGGTAAAACCTTCATTCCGGTTTGCGAACCCTTTAAAGCCCGTCAGGGTAAATGGATTGGAGCTAAAGTGGGTATGTACTGCCTGAGCCCGTTGAAGAGCGGACCACGTGGATATGCTGATTTAGACTGGTTTCACGTTGAAAAATTCTAATGTTAAATATCAATTTGCTGAATAATAACTATATGAAAAACGAAAATTCAATTTCAAAAATCCTACCGGTTCTCTTCGGGTTCTTTATTATGGGATTCTGTGATGTAGTTGGAATTACCTCTACGCACGTAAAAGCCGACTTTGGCTTGAGTGATACACTGTCGAATATGATTCCGGTGGCACTCTTCTCTATGTTCCTGATTTTTTCAGTACCGACAGGTATTCTGATGAATAAACTGGGACGTAAGAAAACCGTATTACTTAGTAACGTTATTACCGTAATCGCGATGTCCATTCCACTAATTGAATATAGCTTCGTGATGGCACTGGTTGCTTTTGCCTTACTGGGTATTGCCAATACTATCCTTCAGGTTTCATTGAATCCGTTATTGACTAATGTTGTAAAAGGGGATAAACTTACCAGTAGCCTGACTGCCGGACAGTTTGTAAAAGCTATCTCCTCGTTTTGCGGTCCTTATATTGCGGCCTATGCTGCTGCTCAGTTAGGTAACTGGCAATATATTTTCCCGATTTATGCTGTAATTACCTTGGTCTCAACTTTCTGGTTATTGGTTACACCTATTGATGAAGAGATGGCGGAGGGAAAAGCTACCAGCTTTAAAAGCGTACTGGCATTGTTGAATGACAAGACAATCTTTTTGTTGTTTCTCGGAATCTTGTTTGTAGTGGGAGTGGACGTTGGTTTGAATACCGCCTCTTCAAAAATCCTGATGGAGCGTTGCGGAATGGATCCTATCGAAGCCGGTAAGTTTGGTCCAAGTATTTACTTCGCTTTCCGTACAGCCGGAGCATTCTTCGGAGCATTTCTTTTAGCAAAATTCGCTCCTGCCAAATTTTACCAACTTAATATAGTAATTGCAGTTATTGCTTTGACTGCTTTGATTTTTGTACAAAGCCAATACCTGATTATCGCTCTTTTTGGGGTAGTTGGATTTACTGTGGCAAACGTGTTTCCGATTATCTACGGTAAAGCAATTCAAATTCATCCGGATAAAGCCAATGAAATCTCAGGACTAATGATTACCGGAGTATTCGGAGGAGCTGTGATTCCTTTCCTGATGGGAATGATGTCGGATGCGTTTTGTTCACAGGCAGGTGCTGTCATAATTATTCTGGCAAGTGCAGTTTATTTGATGTTTTGTGCATTTTCAGTTGTACCTGACAAAGAGTAATTCAGCAAATTATACTAACTATCTGTTGAAAAAGTGACTAATATGAAGAATAGAAATCTGTTTTGGGTGATGATTGCCTCTGTCGCGTTAGTCTCCTGCAGTGTGGCGAAGAAGTTTGATGTGAATGAAAGCCTGAAATATTGTGATCGTCAGGTGGAACGTTCCCTCAAAGAATTAACTGTTGACACTTTGCTGCCCCGTAATATTGCCGATACCGCAAAAAACTGGAAGCTGGTAGATTATAAAGACTGGACCAGCGGTTTCTGGCCGGGTATTCTTTGGTATGATTATGAATTCACCAAAGATGAAAAGGTAAAAGAGAAGGCGATCAAATATACCGAACTTTTGAAACCGCTTTCTGAAAATCCGGCTTATGACCATGACTTGGGCTTTCAAGTGTTTTGCAGTTATGGAAATGCATATCGCCTGACAAAAAATGAAGATTACCGTAAACTGATTGTTCGCACAGCTGATACATTGGCAACACTTTTCAATCCTCGGGTCGGGACAATTCTTTCATGGCCCCGCATGATTAAAGATAAAGGTTGGCCTCACAATACTATCATGGATAATATGATTAATCTGGAACTGCTTTTCTGGGCCTCAAAGCACGGTGGTGGTCAGAATCTTTATGATATTGCGGTAAAACATGCCGAAACGACCATGAAGAACCATTTCCGTCCGGATTACACTTCATATCATGTTGTCCTTTATGACACTATAACCGGGAAGAAGATAAAAGGGATGACTCACCAGGGCTATTCTGATAGTTCTATGTGGGCGAGAGGACAAGCCTGGGCTATTTATGGATTTACGATGTGTTATCGTGAAACTAAAAAACAGGAGTTTCTTGATTTTGCTCAAAAGGTAACGGAGCCATATATCTCCCGTTTACCTAATGATTATATTCCATATTGGGATTTCAATGCCCCGGATATTCCTAAAGCTGCAAAAGATGCGTCGGCTGCTGCGGTTGTAGCGTCAGCTTTGCTTGAGCTTTCAGGTTATGTAAAGGAGCAGCAACAGGCTAAACGGTATAAATATTTTGCTATGAAAATGATCGTTTCATTGAGCTCTGATAAATATCTGAGCGGGAACTTAAAACCTTCATTCCTGCTTCATTCAACCGGTCATTGGCCGAATAAATCTGAGATAGATTATTCCATCAATTATGCCGATTACTACTATATTGAGGCGCTTACCCGTTTGAAAAAACTGGAAGAAGGAAGGAATATTCTGGAATAATTTCTTGCTCGAATCATAAAAAGGCCGGATTTGCTCATTTAAGCAAATTCGGCCTTCATTTTTTAGGCGCATTTTAGCCTGATGGTTACATTAAAATCACGTTGGATAAAATTCAACAGACTCTAAGTCATGTTAGGGGTATGATTGTCAATGGTCGAAAAAATGATGAAAAAGTAGGGACTGTAATATTGAAGCACCAATGATTGTTTTCGTTTTAACCCTGAAGGATGAATTTCATTTCGGCTCATTTGCTCCAGCTAATCGCCTCAAAATGTTATATTTTGAAAAAACTTGCCTGTTCGGTTGAAAATCACTATCTTTGCACCACTTTTTGGTCGCGAAATAGCAGTTTTTCGAGGTAATCGCTTGATTACTCGAAAATAATGCCTATTTTTGCGCTCCATTTTGCATAATCACAACAAGTATAAATAAACTAAGTATTTTAAAGTTCTAAAGAAATGCCTACAATTCAGCAATTAGTTAGAAAAGGAAGAGCGGACTTGGTCGATAAGAGTAAGTCTCCTGCGTTGGACTCATGTCCTCAAAGACGTGGTGTTTGCGTGAGAGTATATACTACTACTCCTAAAAAACCAAACTCTGCAATGCGTAAAGTTGCTCGTGTGCGTTTGACTAACGGTAAAGAGGTGAACTCTTACATTCCGGGAGAAGGCCACAACCTGCAAGAACACTCAATCGTATTGGTACGCGGTGGTCGTGTAAAAGACCTTCCGGGTGTACGTTACCACATCGTTCGCGGTACATTGGATACAGCAGGTGTAGTAAAACGTACTCAAAGACGTTCTAAATACGGCGCAAAACGTCCTAAACCAGGTCAGGCTCCAGCAGCTGCAGCTAAAGGCGGAAAGAAAAAGTAATTAAACGCCCAGGCTCGAGATTAAATTAATTAGTATTAAAGCTGGTTTGAGTTTTTGTAAGGCTCATCTAGGTTGAGTAAATGAACCCGGCGGGGGGATTTGAAGATTTATACAAAGCAACCAAAAACAAGAACACAATTTTTTGAAAAATGAGAAAGTCAAAACCAAAGAAGAGACTGGTATTGCCAGATTCTGTCTTTAATGATGTAAAGGTTACCAAGTTTGTTAACCACCTGATGTATGATGGTAAAAAATCTACCTCATATACTATTTTCTACACTGCTCTCGAAACCGTTAAGGCTAAATTGTCTAACGAAACTCTGTCTTCTCTCGAAATCTGGAAAAAAGCCCTAGAGAATGTAACTCCGCAAGTGGAAGTTAAATCTCGTCGTGTGGGTGGTTCTACATTCCAGGTTCCTACTGAAATCCGTCCGGATCGCAAAGAATCAATTTGTATGAAAAATCTTATCCTCTATGCTCGTAAGCGTGGTGGTAAGACTATGGCTGATAAGTTGGCTGCTGAAATTGTTGACGCATTCAACAGTCAGGGTGGTGCATACAAACGTAAAGAAGATATGCACAGGATGGCTGAAGCTAACCGTGCATTTGCTCACTTCCGTTTCTAATCAAATAATTAAGGTAAAAATAAGATGGCAGCAGCTGATCAAAATCTAAAATATACCAGAAATATTGGTATCATGGCTCACATCGACGCCGGTAAAACAACTACGTCTGAGCGTATCTTGTTCTACACCGGTCTGTCTCACAAAATCGGTGAGGTACACGATGGTGGTGCTACAATGGACTGGATGGAGCAGGAGAAAGAGCGTGGTATTACCATTACTTCTGCAGCTACTACCACTACCTGGAATTACGGTGGTGAAAAATATAAAATCAACCTGATTGACACTCCGGGGCACGTTGACTTTACCGTAGAGGTAGAGCGTTCATTGCGTGTGTTGGATGGTGCTGTTGCAACTTTCTGTGCGGTAGGTGGTGTTGAGCCACAGTCAGAAACTGTATGGCGTCAGGCTGACAAATACAACGTACCACGTATTGGTTACGTAAACAAAATGGACCGTTCAGGTGCGAACTTCTTCGAAGTTGTTCGTCAGCTGAAAGATATGTTGGGCGCTAATCCTTGTCCTATTCAAATTCCAATCGGAGTAGAAGAGACATTCAAAGGAGTAGTTGACCTGATCAAAATGAAAGCAATCATCTGGAATGATGAGACAATGGGAGCTGACTACTCTGTAGAAGAGATCCCTGCTGCTGAATTGGCTGAAGCACAAGAGTGGAGAGATAAAATGCTCGAAACTGTTGCTGAATTTGATGAGACTTTGATGGAGAAATTCTTTGAAGATCCATCGACCATCACTGAAGAGGAGATCTACAACGCATTGCGTAAAGGTACTCTTTCTATGGCTATCAATCCAATGATGTGTGGTTCTTCATTCAAAAACAAAGGTGTTCAGACTCTGCTTGATGCAGTATGTTTGTACCTGGCAAGCCCGCTGGATACTCCGGCTATCGAAGGTCACGATCCTCGTGATGAAGAGAAAGTTCTGTCAAGAAAACCTTCTACAGATGAGCCTATGTCAGCATTGGCATTCAAAATCGCAACTGACCCATTCGTAGGACGTCTTTGCTTCTTTAGAGTTTACTCTGGTCAGATCGATGCAGGTTCGTACGTGTACAACCCTCGTTCAGGCAAAAAAGAACGTATCTCCCGTTTGTTCCAGATGCACTCAAACAAACAAAATCCTAAAGATTTTATTGGTTGTGGTGATATCGGTGCCGGTGTAGGTTTCAAAGATATCCGTACCGGTGATACTTTGTGTGACGAAGCAAATCCGATTGTTCTTGAGTCAATGTCATTCCCTGAGCCTGTAATCGGTATCTCTGTTGAGCCTAAAACTCAGAAAGATATGGATAAATTGGGTACCGGCCTGGCTAAATTGGCTGAAGAGGATCCAACCTTCCGTGTAACTTCCAACCAGGATACAGGTCAGACTATTATCGAAGGTATGGGTGAGCTTCACCTTGAGATTATCATCGACCGTCTGAAACGTGAGTTCAAGGTAGAATGTAACCAGGGTCGTCCTCAGGTGTCTTACAAAGAGGCGATTACACAAACCGTAGAGCTTCGTGAGGTTTACAAGAAACAATCGGGTGGTCGCGGTAAATTTGCCGATATCATTGTGAAAGTAGGTCCTGTAGATGCAGGCTTCGAAGGTTCTTTGCAATTTGTGGATGAAGTAAAAGGAGGACGTATTCCAAAAGAATTTATCCCTTCAGTCCAAAAAGGATTCCAGAACGCAATGAAAAATGGAGTTTTGGCAGGTTATGTAGTTGATACATTGAAAGTGGTTCTTGTGGATGGTTCTTTCCACCCGGTTGACTCGGATCAGTTGTCATTTGAAATCTGTGCAAACTTAGCATTCAAAGAAGCTTGTAAAAAGGCGGGTCCTGTTCTTCTTGAACCTATGATGAAAGTAGAAGTGGTAACTCCTGAAGAAAACATGGGTGATATCATCTCTGACTTGAACAAACGTCGTGGCCAGGTTGAAGGAATGGAAACCAGCCGTTCAGGCGCTCGTATCGTGAAGGCTAAAACTCCGCTGGCAGAAATGTTCGGTTATGTTACTTCATTGCGTACAATCTCTTCTGGTCGTGCGACATCTGCAATGACTTTCTCTCACTACGAAGAAGTATCGGCTTCAATCGCGAAAGCTGTACTTGCTGAAGTAGGAGGTAAAGCAGAACTTTTATAAGAGTAAAATCTGAAAATAGCTATAATAAAAAATGAGCCAAAAAATTAGAATCAAATTGAAGTCTTTCGATCACACTTTGGTTGACAAATCAGCTGAGAAAATCGTTAAGACTGTGAAGGCAACAGGTGCTGTAGTAAGCGGTCCAATTCCACTTCCTACTCACAAAAGAATCTTCACTGTAAACCGTTCGACTTTCGTTAATAAAAAGTCAAGAGAGCAATTCGAATTGTCTTCATTCAAAAGACTGATCGACATCTACAGCTCAACTGCAAAAACAGTTGATGCATTGATGAAACTTGAATTGCCAAGTGGTGTAGAAGTAGAAATCAAAGTTTGATATATTTAAATTAAAAGTGAAATGCCAGGATTATTAGGAAAAAAAATCGGAATGACATCCGTTTTCAGTGCCGATGGTAAAAATGTACCATGCACTGTTATCGAAGTAGGTCCTTGTGTGGTAACTCAAGTGAAAACCGTTGAAACAGACGGTTACGAAGCTGTACAGTTGGGTTTCATCGAGAAAAAAGAGAAACACACCAACAAACCTGAAAAAGGACACTTCGAAAAAGCTGGAGTAGCTCCACAAAGACACTTGGCCGAGTTCAAAGAATTTGAAAGCGCGTACAAAGCAGGTGATGTATTGACAGTTGACTTGTTCGAAGAGAACGGTTTCGTTGACGTGGTAGGTACATCAAAAGGTAAAGGTTTCCAGGGTGTTGTGAAACGTCACGGATTCGGTGGTGTAGGTCAGTCTACCCACGGTCAGCACAACCGTTTGAGAGCTCCCGGTTCTGTGGGTGCCAGCTCATTCCCTTCTCGTGTATTCAAAGGTATGAGAATGGCTGGTCAGACAGGTAACGCTCGCGTAACTGTACAAAACCTTCAAGTGTTAAAAGTGATCGCTGAACACAACCTTCTTCTTGTGAAAGGTTCTGTACCAGGATGTAAAGGTTCAATCGTTTTAATTGAGAAGTAATGGAACTTAGTGTATATAACATCAAAGGAGAAGCTACAGGGAAAACTGTTGTACTCAATGACTCAGTATTTGGTATTGAGCCTAACGACCACGCTATCTATCTTGACGTAAAACAGTTTCTGGCTAATGGCCGTCAGGGAACTCACAAATCTAAAGAAAGAAGCGAATTGTCTGGTTCAACCCGCAAGTTGAAAAGACAAAAAGGTACCGGTGGAGCTCGTTCCGGGGATATCAACTCACCGGTTATGGTAGGTGGTGCCCGTGTATTTGGCCCTAAACCACGCGACTATCACTTCAAGCTGAACAAAAAAGTTAAATCTTTGGCTCGTAAATCAGCATTGGCTTACAAAGCACAAGAAAATGCAATCATCGTAGTAGAAGATTTCGCTTTCGAAGCACCTAAAACTAAAGAGTTCGTAGCTCTGACTAAAGGCCTGCAAGTGGCTGATAAAAAGTTAGTTTTGGTTTTAGCAGACCAAAATAAAAACGTATATTTGTCGGCTCGAAATTTGGAGAAAGCATCTGTAGTTACAGTGCCTGAATTGAACACATTTAAAGTGCTGGATGCTAAGTGTTTAGTTCTTACTGAAGCTTCACTGGCTGTAATCAATAATTTTTAAAGTAAAGGAGACTGAGCAATATGGGTATCATTATTAAACCAATCGTTACAGAAAAAATGACTGTTCTGACCGAAAAACGTAATGTTTACGGTTTTCGCGTTTCTCCTGATGCTAACAAAATTCAGATTAAAAAAGCAGTTGAAGATCTTTACAGTGTAACTGTATTAGATGTAAACACCATCAACTACTCAGGTAAAAGAAAAAGCCGTTACACTAAAACCGGTATCATCGCCGGTAAAACCGCTTCTTACAAAAAAGCGCTGGTAACTTTGGCTGATGGTGAAGTAATTGATTTTTACAGCAATATTTAATTAGAAAATGGCAGTACGTAAATTTAAGCCCGTAACACCGGGGCAGAGACACAAAATTATCGGTGCTTTCGATGAGATTACTGCAAGCGCACCGGAGAAGTCTCTTGTTGTAGGAAAAAGAGGAACAGGTGGCCGTAATAACAACGGTAAAATGACCATGCGCTACATCGGTGGTGGTCACAAACAAAAGGTTCGTCTTATTGACTTCAAGAGAGAAAAAGACGGTGTTCCAGCTACAGTGAAAACAATCGAATACGATCCAAATCGTTCGGCTCGTATCGCATTGTTGTACTATGCTGATGGAGAGAAGAGATATATCATCGCTCCAAACGGCCTGGAAGTTGGACAGCAAATTATGTCAGGAGCTGAAGCTGCACCAGAGATTGGTAACGCACTTCCCCTGAAAAACATCCCTATCGGTACTATTATCCACAACATCGAACTCCGTCCAGGACAAGGTGCTGCAATGGTACGTTCAGCGGGAGTATTTGCACAGTTGACTTCGAGAGAAGGAATCTATGCAATTATCAAATTGCCTTCAGGTGAAACCCGTAAAATTCTTGCAACTTGTAAAGCAACGATCGGTGGTGTAGGTAACTCTGACCACGGACTCGAAAGATCAGGTAAAGCAGGTCGCTCAAGATGGTTAGGCCGTCGTCCTCGTAACCGCGGTGTGGCAATGAACCCTGTGGATCACCCAATGGGTGGTGGTGAAGGACGTTCATCAGGTGGTCACCCAAGATCACGCAAAGGATTGTACTCTAAAGGTCTTAAGACAAGAGCGCCTAAGAAGCAATCTACTAAGTACATCATTGAAAGAAGAAAAAAGTAATCTGATTAATTGAGTTAAACTATGAGTCGTTCGCTTAAAAAAGGCCCATATATCAATGTGAAGCTTGAACAAAAAGTTTTGGCTATGAATGAGTCCGGTAAAAAAACCGTGATCAAAACATGGGCAAGAGCTTCTATGATCTCTCCGGATTTTGTAGGCCATACAATAGCAGTTCACAACGGTAACAAATTTATCCCTGTTTATGTAACTGAGAACATGGTAGGTCACAAACTAGGTGAATTCTCACCTACCCGTACTTTCCGTGGACACGGCGGTAACAAAAAGCGCTAATCCCGTTTACAGGACACATTAAATTTGATTTTTAAAAGAAACATTTAAAATGGGTGCAAGAAAAAAAATATCAGCAGATAATAGAAAAGAAGCCCTGAAGACCCAATACTTCGCTAAGCTGACCGGCGTTCCTACCTCACCGCGCAAAATGCGCCTGGTAGCGGACATGGTTAGAGGCATGGAAGTTTTCCGTGCACTTGGTGTATTGAAATTCTCTTCTAAAGAGGCTTCTAACAGAATGGAAAAATTGCTGCGTTCTGCAATCGCTAACTGGGAACAGAAAAACGATCGTAAAGCAGAAAGCGGTGAATTGTATATCTCTCAAGTATTCGTTGATTCAGCAACAATGCTTAAAAGATTACGTCCTGCTCCGCAAGGACGTGGTTACAGAATTCGTAAACGCTCGAACCACGTAACATTGTTTGTAGATACAATGGAAAATAAAAACACTAACGCATAAGAGACGCAAGATGGGACAAAAAGTAAATCCGATTAGTAACCGTTTAGGAATCGTACGTGGTTGGGACTCTAACTGGTACGGTGGCAAAAACTGTGGCGATATCTTGTTGGAAGACGCAAAAATCCGCAAGTATATGAGCGCGCGTCTTGCTAAAGCAAGTGTTTCTCGCATTGTTATCGAACGTACACTGAAGTTGATTACTATCACTGTTTGTACAGCTCGCCCGGGTATCATCATTGGTAAAGGCGGTCAGGAAGTTGATAAACTCAAAGAAGAGTTGAAAAAAATCACTGACAAAGATGTACAAATCAATATCTTCGAAGTGAAAAAACCTGAGTTAGATGCTGTTATCGTAGCTAACAACATTGCTCGCCAACTCGAGGGAAAAATCGCTTACCGCAGAGCTGTGAAAATGGCAATCGCTTCTACTATGAGAATGGGTGCAGAAGGTATCAAAATCCAAATCTCTGGTCGTTTGAACGGAGCTGAAATGGCTCGCTCAGAAATGTACAAAGAAGGACGTACTCCTCTTCACACATTGAGAGCTGACATCGACTACTCTTTGGCTGAAGCGCTTACTAAAGTAGGTTTGTTGGGCGTGAAAGTATGGATCTGCCGTGGCGAAGTTTACGGTAAAAAAGACCTTACTCCACAATTCACTCAGCAAAAAGAATCAGGTCGTCAACAAGGCGGTAACCGCGAAGGTCAAAAACGCGACGGCGGATTCAAGAGAAGAAAAAAGTAATTTAACTAACACTGAATTTTACAGACAATGTTACAACCGAAGAAGACAAAGTTCAGAAGACAACAGAAAGGCCGCATGAAGGGTATTGCTCAACGCGGAAATCAGTTGGCATTCGGTTCTTTTGGTATCAAGGCTTTACAGTCAAAATGGATCACTGGCCGTCAAATCGAAGCGGCTCGTATCGCGGTAACACGTTATATGCAACGTCAGGGACAAATCTGGATTCGTATCTTCCCGGACAAACCTATCACTAAAAAACCTGCAGAGGTACGTATGGGTAAGGGTAAAGGTTCTCCAGAAGGATTTGTTGCCCCTGTTACTCCAGGTAGAATCATCATCGAAGTAGAAGGTGTACCGGCAGAAATTGCTAAAGAAGCATTGCGCCTGGCTGCTCAGAAACTTCCGGTTACTACTAAACTAGTTGTACGTCGTGACTACGATGATAACGCAAACGCATAATTAAAGTATGAAAGTAGCAGAAATCAAAGAATTAAGCACCAAGGAGTTGATCGAGAAAATTGATGCAGAATCAGCAGCTCTTGATCAGATGAAGCTTAACCATGCCATCACTCCTATGGACAGTCCTGCTAAGATTAAACAACTCCGCAGAGACATCGCACGCCTGAAAACCGTTTTGGGCCAAAGAGAACTTAACGAACAATAATTGAGCCTGATGGAAACAAGAAATCTTAGAAAAGAACGCGTAGGTGTTGTTTTCAGCAACAAAATGGATAAAACCATTACTGTAGCGGTTAAATGGAAAGAAAAACACCCTATCTACGGTAAATTCGTTAATAAAACGAAGAAATATCACGCTCATGACGAGAAAAACGAATGTAATATCGGTGACACCGTAAAAATCATGGAAACTCGTCCATTGAGCAAATTGAAAAGATGGAGATTAGTTGAAATAATCGAAAGAGCTAAGTAAGAAAAATGATACAACAAGAGTCAAGACTAATTGTAGCTGATAACAGTGGAGCAAAACAAGCTCTTTGTATCAGAGTATTGGGAGGAACCCGCAAACGTTACGCAACTGTAGGTGATATCATCGTAGTTGCAGTAAAAAGCACTATTCCTTCAAGCGACGTAAAAAAAGGCGCTGTGTCAAAAGCTGTTGTAGTAAGAACGAAAAAAGAGATCCGTCGTGCAGATGGATCTTATATTCGCTTCGATGACAACGCTTGCGTATTGTTGAACAACGCTGGTGAGATCAGAGGTAGCCGTATCTTCGGCCCGGTTGCAAGAGAGATTCGTGCAACAAACATGAAAATTGTATCACTCGCACCAGAAGTGCTTTAATTCCTAAATTAGAGAATGAGTAAGTTACATATCAAAAAAGGCGACATGGTTTTCGTGAACGCCGGCAACGATAAAGGTAAAACAGGTCGTGTACTTGAAGTACAGATCTCTAAAAGCCGCGCTATCGTAGAAGGTGTAAACATGGTATCTAAACATGTAAAACCAAACGCGCAAAATCCTCAGGGAGGAATTGTAAAAAAAGAAGCTCCTATTCACATTTCGAATCTTAATGTAGTAGATCCGAAAACCAACAAACCAACCCGCGTTGGTCGCAAACTGAACGAAGCAGGAGTTTTAGTACGTGTATCTAAAAAATCAGGAGAGGAGATCAAGTAATGAATACTGCCAGTCTTAAACAAGAATACAAAGAAAGAGTAGCTCCTGCGTTGATGAAAGAATTTAACTACAGCTCTGCGATGGAGGTGCCAGTTTTGAAAAAAATCGTAATCAACCAGGGTCTCGGTATTGCAGTAGCAGATAAAAAAATCATCGAAACTGCAATCAACGAACTGACAGCAATCACAGGTCAGAAGGCAGTAGCCACCTTGTCTCGCAAAGACATCTCAAACTTTAAGTTGCGTAAAAAAATGCCTATCGGCGTTATGGTAACTTTGCGTCGTGAGAAAATGTATGAGTTCCTTGAACGTCTCGTTCGCGTTGCTTTGCCACGTATCCGTGACTTCAAAGGTATCGAAGGCAAACTCGACGGAAGAGGTAACTACACCCTTGGTATCCAGGAGCAAATCATTTTCCCTGAAATTAATATCGATAGCATTAGCAAAATTCTCGGAATGAATATTACCTTTGTGACCTCTGCAAAAACAGACGAAGAAGGCTATGCTCTTCTGAAAGAATTTGGTTTACCATTCAAAAACGCTAAAAAAGACTAATTGACATGGCTAAAGAATCAATGAAAGCCCGCGAAGTGAAAAGAGCTAAGCTGGTTGCTAAATATGCCGCTAAACGTGAACAACTTAAAGCTGAAGGCAACTACGAAGCTTTGCAAGCACTTCCTAAAAATGCATCTCCTGTTCGTTTGCACAACCGTTGCAAATTAACCGGAAGACCGAAAGGATATATCCGTCAGTTCGGTATTTCACGTATTCAGTTCCGTGAAATGGCATCAGCAGGACTTATCCCGGGTGTGAAAAAAGCAAGCTGGTAAATTTTTATAGTGTTAAATATTGTCCGGACAACCGGATCAATTTAATTTTCAAATCATGACAGATCCTATCGCAGACTATTTGACCAGACTGAGAAACGCGATTAAAGCAAATCACCGCGTTGTTGAAGTTCCTGCGTCAAATTTGAAGAAAGAAATTACTAAAATTCTTTTCGAAAAAGGCTACATTCTTAACTATAAGTTTGTAGAAGAAGGGCCTCAGGGCTCAATCAAGATCGCTTTGAAGTACGATCCAGTTAACAAAGTTAACGCGATCAAAAAGCTGATCCGTATTTCTTCTCCCGGTTTACGTCAGTACACCGGTTACAAAGAAATGCCGAGAGTATTGAACGGTTTGGGTATCGCTATCTTGTCAACTTCTAAAGGAGTAATGACAAACAAAGAAGCGGCTGACCTTAAAATCGGTGGTGAAGTTATTTGTTACATCTATTAATCAGGGAGGAATACAGAATGTCAAGAATTGGAAAATTGCCTGTCTCTATCCCTGCTGGTGTAACCGTTACTTTTGCTGACGGCGTAGTAACTGTAAAAGGTTCAAAAGGAACCTTGTCACAAGAAATTACAGGTGGTATTGAAGTCGCTGTAGAGGAAGGAAAAGTAGTTTTGACCCGTCCTTCTGACGAAAAGCAACAACGTGCTTTACATGGATTGTATCGCTCTTTGATCAACAACATGGTAGTAGGTGTTTCTCAGGGATACCGCAAAGAAATGGAACTTGTTGGTGTTGGTTACCGTGTTTCAAACCAGGCTCAACTTGTTGAGTTCTCTTTGGGATACAGCCACAACATTTTCTTGCAACTGCCTGCAGAGGTTAAAGTAGAGACCAAATCAGAGAGAAATAAAAACCCGTTGATTATCCTTGAATCAGCAGATAAACAATTGATCGGACAAGTTTGTGCTAAAATCCGTTCGTTCCGCAAACCAGAGCCTTACAAAGGTAAAGGTATCAAGTTTGTGGGTGAAATTATCCGCAGAAAATCAGGTAAATCTGCAGGTAAGGGTAAATAATTCATGTAAAAAAGCAAGACTATGTTAAATAAGTTAGAGAGAAGACTGAAGATTAAACAACGCGTACGCGGAAAAATTAGCGGTACTGCCGACATCCCCCGTATGTCTGTTTTCAGAAGCAACAGTCAAATATACGTTCAGATCATCAATGATCTTGAAGGAAAAACTTTAGCTGCAGCTAGCTCACTGGGTCTTGAGAAAGCCCCTAAAAAAGAACAAGCAGCGAAAGTAGGTGAACTTATCGCTAAAAAAGCAGCTGAGGCAGGAATTACAACTGTTGTATTCGACCGTAACGGTTTCCTGTATCACGGTAGAATTAAAGAATTGGCAGATGCTGCCCGTAACGCTGGACTTAAATTTTAATCATCATGTCAGGAATCAATAATAGAGTTAAAGTAACAACTGATCTTGAATTAAAAGACAGATTGGTTGCAATCAACCGTGTTACCAAAGTTACTAAAGGTGGTCGTACATTCAGCTTCTCTGCAATTGTGGTTGTAGGTAACGAAGACGGAATCGTAGGCTGGGGCCTTGGTAAAGCAAGCGAGGTAACTACTGCTATCGCTAAAGGCGTAGAAGCAGCTAAAAAGAACCTGATCAAAGTTCCCGTACTGAAAGGTACTATTCCTCACGAACAACTTTCAAAATTCGGTGGTGCTGAAGTTTTCATAAAACCAGCTTCTCACGGTACCGGGGTTAAAGCCGGAGGTGCGATGCGTTCCGTACTTGAAAGTGTTGGTGTGACCGACGTATTGGCTAAATCAAAAGGTTCTTCAAACCCACACAACCTTGTAAAAGCTACAATGGTTGCTTTGAGCGAACTCCGTGATGCTTATACTGTTGCTCAAAACAGAGCTGTTTCGGTAGAAAAAGTATTTAAAGGTTAATTAAGGAGGACTCAGAAATGGCAACTATCAAAATTAAACAAGTTAAGAGCAGAATCAAATGTCCTGCGACTCAAAAAAGAACTTTGGATGCTTTGGGATTGACCAAACTGAACAAAGTTGTTGAGCACGAAGCTACTCCCCAGATCATGGGGATGGTAGCTAAAGTACAGCACCTGATCTCTGTAGTAGAATAATTGTTTGTAAAAAGTAAATTTATAAGGATATGAATTTAAGTAATTTGAAACCTGCTGTAGGTTCTGTTAAAACCAGAAAAAGAATCGGACGTGGTACCGGATCAGGTATGGGCGGAACATCTACAAGAGGTCATAAAGGTGCTAAATCAAGATCTGGTTACTCTCGCAAAGTAGGATTCGAAGGGGGACAAATGCCTTTACAAAGACGTTTGCCTAAATTCGGCTTCAAAAACTTTAATCGCGTTGAGTACAAAGCGATCAATTTGGATACTTTACAAGAATTGGCTGAGGCTAAATCATTAACTAAAATCGGTGTTGACACTTTGATCGAAGCTGGTTTCATCTCATCTTCTCAATTGGTTAAAATCCTTGGAAACGGATCTTTGACTATCAAATTGGAAGTAGAAGCCAATGCTTTCTCAAAATCAGCAGAAGCTGCAATTATCGCAGCAGGTGGAACCGTAGCAAAACTCTAATACAATGAGAGCAGTTGAAACCATAAAAAACATTTGGAAGATTGAAGATCTGAGAAGTCGGATCATTACTACACTACTTTTAGTAGCAGTTTATCGTTTTGGATCATATGTAGTACTTCCGGGTATTGACCCACAAGCCTTGACGGCTTTGCGTTCGCAAACAAATAGTGGCTTATTGGCGCTTCTGGATATGTTTTCCGGTGGTGCGTTCTCTAACGCTTCTGTATTTGCGTTGGGTATTATGCCTTATATCTCTGCTTCAATCGTAATTCAGTTGCTCACCATTGCTGTTCCTAAGTTTCAAAAGTTACAAAAAGAGGGAGAAAGTGGACGTCGAAAAATGAATCAATATACCCGTATTCTTACGGTTTTGATTCTTTTCTTCCAGGCTCCTTCTTATTTGATTAACTTGAATGTTCAGCTTAAACAGGCTGGAGCTGCTATGCCTGGTGGCATGTGGTTTGTGATTTCATCAACTATTATCATGACTGCCGGTAGTATGTTCGTAATGTGGTTAGGTGAGAGAATTACTGATAAAGGAATTGGTAACGGTATTTCGTTTATCATCCTTGTAGGTATTATCGCTCGTTTGCCTAAATCAATTACTCAGGAGTTTATCCTGCGTACTACTGAAAAAACCGGTGGTTTGGTAATGTTCCTGGCTGAAATTATTTTCCTCCTGTTTGTAATTGCTGCTGCTATCCTCCTAGTGCAGGGAACACGAAAAGTCCCCGTACAGTATGCTAAGCAAATTGCAGGTAATAAACAGTATGGTGGGGCCCGTCAGTATATTCCGTTAAAGATTAATGCTGCCGGTGTGATGCCAATCATTTTTGCTCAGGCAATTATGTTTATTCCTATCACAATTATCGGCTTCTCGAAAGTTCAGGGTGTAGGTCCTTTCCTTCAGTCATTTATGAATCACACAGGATTGGGTTACAACATTACTTTCGGTGTTCTGATTATTCTCTTTACCTATTTCTATACCGCGATCACTATTCAACCTAATCAAATGGCTGAAGATATGAAACGCAATAACGGATTTATTCCAGGTATAAAGCCAGGTAAAAAGACAGCTGAGTATATTGACGAAATCATGTCACGTATCACTTTACCAGGATCAATCTTCCTGGCAATTATCGCTGTAATGCCTGCATTTGCAAGCGTGTTCGGTGTAAGCCAGGGCTTTTCACAGTTCTTTGGCGGAACCTCTCTGCTAATCCTTGTAGGTGTTGTATTGGATACATTGCAGCAAGTAGAAAGTCACCTGTTGATGCGCCACTATGACGGATTATTGAAGTCAGGTCGTATTAAAGGACGTACTGCTGCGGCTTATTAAAAAAGATGATTTATATAAAGACTGATGAAGAAATAGAGCTGATTCGTCAGAGTTCGCTCCTGGTCGGAAAGACTTTAGCCGAAGTGGCTAAGTTAATCCGACCCGGGGTAACAACTCTCGAATTGGACAAATGTGCAGAACAGTTCATTCGTGATCACAAAGCCATCCCGGCTTTCCTCGGTTACAGTGGCTTCCCTAATACGCTCTGCATCTCACCCAATAGCCAGGTTGTTCATGGCATTCCAAACAATCTTCCGTTGAAAGATGGAGACATTGTCTCTGTCGATTGTGGAGTATTGATGAATGGGTTTTATGGTGATTCTGCCTATACTTTCTGTGTAGGTGAAGTAAATGAAGAAACAAAACGTTTACTTCAGGTTACGAAAGAATCCCTTTACCTTGGAATCGAACAGGCTGTTCACGGGAAAAGAGTAGGAGATATTGGTCATGCTGTACAAGAGCACTGTGAACGTCACAACTATTCTGTAGTAAGAGAGCTGGTAGGTCACGGAGTAGGTCAAAAACTACACGAAGCCCCGGAAGTTCCCAACTATGGACGAAGAGGTACCGGACCGATGCTTAAATCGGGAATGGTTATTGCAATTGAACCTATGATTAATCAAGGTTCCAAAAACATTCTCTTTGAACGTGACGGCTGGACTACCCGTACTAAAGACGGGAAAATGTCAGCTCACTTTGAGCATACTATTGCTGTTCGTCCCGGAAAAGCAGATATTTTATCTTCATTTGAATTTGTAGAAGAAGTATTAAACAATCAATCCAAATAGGCTAAATGTCAAAACAATCGGCAATCGAACAAGACGGGGTCATCATTGAAGCGTTGTCAAACGCGATGTTCCGTGTAGAGTTGGAAAACGGACATGAAATCACCGCGCATATTTCTGGTAAAATGCGTATGCATTATATTAAGATTCTACCCGGTGATAAAGTGCGTGTAGAAATGTCTCCTTACGATTTAACGAAGGGGAGAATTGCATTCAGATACAAATAAAAAAAACAGATATGAAAGTAAGAGCATCTTTGAAAAAGCGTACTGCTGACTGTAAAATCGTAAGAAGAAAGGGTCGCTTATATATTATTAACAAGAAAAATCCCAAATACAAACAGCGTCAGGGATAAATTACTAATTTTGCAAAATAATTCAAGTGTATGGCTATAAGAATAGTTGGTGTTGACTTGCCGCAAAATAAAAGAGCTGAAATTGCGTTGACTTATATCTTCGGAATTGGTCGTAGCAGTTCAAATGCTATCTTGGAAAAAGCAGGAATCGACAAAGATACAAAAGTAAAAGACCTGACAGATGACCAAGCTGCCAAAATTCGTGAGATCATTGGTAGTGAGTACAAAGTAGAGGGTGATCTGCGTTCTGAAGTTCAACTGAACATCAAGCGATTGATGGATATCGGTTGTTATCGTGGTGTTCGTCACCGTATCGGTCTGCCTTTGAGAGGACAAAGTACTAAAAACAATGCCCGTACTCGTAAAGGTAAGAAGAAAACAGTTGCTAACAAGAAAAAAGCTACTAAATAATAATTAAGTATGGCAAAAAAGACAGTCGCCGCGAAAAAGAGAAATGTGAAGGTTGACGCTAACGGACAACTTCACGTTCACTCATCGTTCAACAACATTATTGTTTCGCTTGCTAACAGCGAAGGACAAGTTATCTCATGGTCTTCTGCAGGTAAAATGGGATTCCGTGGTTCTAAAAAGAACACTCCCTATGCAGCTCAAATGGCTGCACAAGACTGCGCTAAAATCGCATTCGACCTTGGCTTGAGAAAAGTAAAGGCTTATGTTAAGGGACCAGGAAACGGACGTGAGTCTGCAATTCGTACTATCCACGGTGCCGGAATAGAAGTAACTGAGATCGTTGACGTTACTCCACTTCCACACAACGGATGTCGTCCTCCAAAAAGAAGAAGAGTTTAATTCAAAATCCGAAGTTTAGAGTCATAATTTGTGAAAAGGTTGCACCAAATCCTCTCTGCAATCGCGGCTGCACTGATTGGGATTCTAAGTTGACACTAATTAAAAAAACAAATGGCAAGATATACTGGACCTAGAACTAGGATTGCTCGTAAATTCGGTGAGGCTATTTTTGGACCTGATAAAGTTCTTTCTAAAAAGAACTATCCTCCCGGACAACACGGAAACGGAAGAAAGAAAAAAACATCTGAGTATGGTATTCAGCTGCGTGAAAAACAAAAAGCTAAATATACTTACGGTGTTTTGGAAAAACAATTCCGTATCTTATTTGAAAAAGCTTCACGCACAAAAGGTATTAAAGGTGAGGTGTTGCTTCAATTACTCGAAGCTCGTCTTGACAACGTAGTATTCCGCATGGGATTGGCACCAACCCGTGCAGCTGCTCGTCAGTTGGTTTCTCACCGTCACATCGTGGTTAACGGTAAAGTGGTAAACATTCCTTCTTTCTCTGTTAAACCAGGTCAGGTGATTGGCGTTCGTGAAAAATCAAAATCTCTTGAGGTAATTGTTGACGCTTTGGCTGGTTTCAACCACAGCAAATATCCATGGTTAGAATGGGATAAAACTGCAATGTCAGGAAAATTCCTTCACATGCCTGAGAGAACTGATATTCCTGAAAATATCAAAGAACAGTTGATCGTAGAATTGTATTCTAAATAATAAGTAATTTCATGGCGATATTAGCATTTCAAAAACCCGATAAAGTTATCATGCTAGAATCGGACGCAACATTCGGTAAATTCGAATTTCGTCCATTGGAGCCCGGATATGGCATCACCGTAGGTAATGCATTACGCCGAATCCTCCTTTCTTCGTTAGAAGGTTTCGCGATTACTTCTATCAAAATCGACGGAGTAGATCATGAATTTTCTACTATTCCGGGAGTTATAGAAGATGTTACAAACATTATCCTGAATCTGAAACAGGTACGTTTGAAACAAATCGTTGAAGAGTTCGAAACTGAGAAAGTCGCTATAACTGTTTCGGGTACTGAAGTGTTCAAAGCGGGTGACATCAGTAAACAATTATCAGGTTTCGAGGTGCTTAACCCCGAGTTGGTGATTTGCAACCTGAGCCCTTCGGCTAGCTTTACAATTGAATTAACCATTAACAAAGGACGTGGATATGTACCGGCTGACGAAAACCGTAACTTGTCTGACGATGTTAGTGTAATTCCCATTGACTCGATCTATACTCCGATCCGCAATGTGAAATATTCGGTTGAAAACTACCGTGTTGAACAAAAAACTGACTACGAGAAACTCGTTATTGAGATTGCTACAGATGGTTCTATCCATCCGAAAGAAGCCTTGAAAGAAGCTGCTAAGATTTTGATCTACCACTTCATGTTGTTCTCAGATGAAAAGATTACTCTTGAACTGAGCGACACTGAAAGCGGCGAAGATTTCGATGAGGAAGTATTGCACATGCGTCAGTTGTTGAAAACAAAACTGGTTGACATGGATCTTTCTGTACGTGCTTTGAACTGTCTGAAATCAGCAGACGTAGAAACACTGGGTGAGCTGGTTCAATACAATAAAGCAGACTTGTTGAAATTCAGAAACTTCGGTAAGAAGTCATTGACTGAATTGGATGAGTTGCTTGAAAATCTGAACCTCTCTTTTGGAATGGATATTGCTAAATATAAATTAGACAAAGAGTAAAGTAATGAGACACAATAAGAAATTCAATCATTTGGGTCGCACACACTCTCACAGACAAGCTATGTTGTCAAATATGGCAGCTTCTTTGATTTTGCACAAACGTATCTTTACTACTGTTGCAAAGGCAAAAGCACTGAGAGTATATGTTGAGCCTATCATCTCTAAATCAAAAGAGGATACTACTCACTCAAGACGTGTAGTATTTAGCTACCTGCAGAATAAAGTTGCGGTAACTGAACTCTTCCAGGGTGTTGCTGCGAAAGTAGCAGACCGTCCGGGTGGTTACACTCGTATCCTGAAAACAGGAAACCGTTTGGGTGACAACGCTTCAATGTGTTTCATCGAATTGGTTGACTACAACGAAAACATGTTGAAAGAAAAAGCTGCTAAGAAAACCAGAACTCGTCGTTCTACTAAAAAAGCCGCTGACGTTGCTCCTGAAGCATCTGCTCCTGAATCAACTGAATCAGCTGAGTAATTCTTTCAAAAGCTCATATAAAAAGACCGTAGGCTTCTGCTTACGGTCTTTTTGCATATATACCTTTCTCTAAAAAGATTCTGTTCCTTCCCTTTTTGTTTGTATTTCATCAAAAAGCATACTCTATTTATCGTTTCAATTAGCTTTCAGGGTTTATGGCTTGAACGTGTGCAAGTATTGCCTTATTTTTGTTATATCATTATCAGACCCTTTACTCACTAACTACCTGCATTCATGAAAAAACTATGTGCTGTAGCCTTTTCAGGTTTACTGTTCCTTTCTATATTTAGTAGTCAGCTTCAAGCTCAAACTAATTCCCTTTCATCCTATGAAGTGACATGGCATAAGCAGAGTGTTAATTCCAGCGAATCGATGCCGTGCGGGGGTGGTGATATCGGGCTAAATGTATGGGTGGAAAATGGGGATATTTTATTCTATATTTCCCGCAGTGGTACTTTTGATGAAAACAATGCGATGTTGAAGCTCGGCCGGGTTAGATTGAATCTAAATCCTAATCCTTTTTCCGGTAATGACTTTATGCAAACCCTTCAACTGGAAAAAGGAAGGGTAAAGATTACCGGTGGTGGTACTGATGTCTTAATTTGGGTGGATGTCTTTAGACCGGTTGTTCATCTGGAAGTGAAGAGTCCTAAAGCTGTAGATGCCATTGCTACTTATGAGAACTGGCGTTTTGAGGATTTTGTGCCGGTTACAAAAGAGTTTCGTTCCAATTCGTTTAAGTTTCCGCCTAAAAATATAGATGTTAAGACCCATAAAGATAACGTTGCTTTTAGCGGTAATGAGGTTATGTTCTATCATCAGAACCGGATAGATACTGATGATGCTTTTGATATTACCGTTCGTCAGCAAGGGATGGAATCGGTGAAGGAACAGATGCAGAATCCATTGAAGAATCTTGTCTTTGGTGGTACAATGAGCGGAACTAATATGATACCTGATGGTACAGTCTCCGGTAAATATATCAATACCACCTTTAAAGGCTTGAGATTGAAAAGCGCTAAACCTTCCTGGTCCATTCAGCTGGAATTAGCTTTATATGTGGCTAAAGTGGGAGATATCGAACAGTGGAAAGTTGGTTTGGAGAAAATAAAGAACGATGCAAAACTGAATGCCAAAACTGCAGAACGTAAAACGCAGGATTGGTGGAGTCAATACTGGAACCGTAGTTACATTTCTATTGAAGGGAATACTACTGATGCCAAATGGCAGGTGGGACGGAACTATCAGCTTTTCCGTTATATGCTTGGATGCAATGCTTACGGGGATTATCCGACCAAGTTCAATGGCGGTTTATTTACTTTCGACCCCGTATTTACCGATAGTACGAATCTGGGGACTCCTGATCACCGTAACTGGGGCGGAGGACTGATGACGGCTCAGAACCAACGGTTGGTGTACTACCCGATGTTTAAGAGCGGTGACCTGGATATGATAAAGCCGCAGTTTGATTTTTACCTGCGCTCGCTAAAGACAGCTGAATTGAGAAGTGAAGTTTACTGGAAACACAAAGGCGCCTGCTTTACCGAACAGCTGGAGAATTTCGGTTTACCCAATATGGCCGAGTATGGATGGAAACATCCGGCTGACTTCGATAAGGGAATTGAGTATAACGCCTGGCTTGAATATTCGTGGGAGACCTGCCTCGAGTTCTGCTATATGATGCTGGAGACCGAACGTTACGAAGGCCGTAATATCAGCTCCTATATCCCATTTATCGAAAGCTGCCTGACTTTCTTTGATGAACACTATCAAATGCTGGCCAAACAGCGCGGAGCGAAGATATGGGATGGCAATGGCAATTACGTCTTTTATCCAAGTTCCGCGGCAGAGACCTATAAGATGACATATAATTCAACTACCTATATTTCGGCACTCAGGGTGGTGCTTACCCGTCTCACAGAGTTGCCTAATTCTTACCTCACTGATGAACAACGGGAGAAGTGGACACTGATGCTGAAACGTATCCCGCCCGTTCCGACCCGTACGCTGGATGGTAAGATGAAGCTGGCTCCCGCTGAAAATTGGGCGCGTATTCAGAATACTGAAACGCCACAGCTTTATCCCGTCTATCCCTGGGGATTGTATGGTGTGGATAGACCGGACCTCGATGTGGCACGCAATACCTATCTCTACGACCCGTTCTGTGTGAAAAACCATCATCATGAGAGTTGGGCGCAGGCTGCGATTTTTGCAGCCAGACTGGGGCTGACCGACGAAGCAAAAAAATATACCGTACTCAAGCTACAAGATGGTAAACTGCGCTTTCCTGCCTTCTGGGGGCCGGGACATGACTGGGTGCCTGACCATAACTGGGGTGGATCGGGAATGATTGCACTGCAGGAGATGCTGATGCAGACTCATGACCGTAAGATTATCCTCTTGCCGGCCTGGCCGAAGGATTGGAATGCCAGATTTAAGCTACATGCACCCTACAATACCATTGTGGAGGGTGAAATCCGCAACGGGGATATACTAAACCTGAAGGTTACGCCCGAAAGCCGTCGCAAGGATGTGGTCATCTGGCACGAATAACAGGATTGCCATGACCAGACGAATAGTTATTGGAGCAAGATACGATATAGCTCCCATTTCTGTTTTATTGAATGAATCTCTGCGATTCGGAAAATGTATCGCTATTTTTGCTTATTTTGCAGAGACTTTATTCATTGTAACTCATTCGCCATGTTGAAAAACGTAATTATACTTCTCCTGTGCTTTGTGTTTTCTAACCAAATCGTCAACGCTAAAGAGCCTTTGCTGGCCAATATGCCCGGTAATGTACTGGTGGGAATTGGTACCGGGTTTGATTACGGGGGAATGTTGGGAGGGAACCTGACTTACGAGTATAACCATAATCTGGGAGCCTTTGTCGGTTCCGGTGTTACCTATGCCGGAGTGGGTTATAATGTGGGTGTAAGATACAGGGCAAACCGGAAAAGCGATACGCCTCACTTTGCACCTTATGCCCTGGCGATGTATGGTTACAATGCGATGCTTTCGGTAGAGAACCAGCAGAGCCTTAACCGGCTTTTCTATGGACCATCTGTCGGTATCGGACTCGATTATTTTATCAATCCGAAAGAAAGCCGCACCCGATGGTCGCTTGCGTTATTGGTTCCGATCCGGAATAATTCTACGTATGACAATTATCTTCAGGATAACCAGATTCTACAGAAAACTCATTTGTCAGCAGTCGCTTTATCTCTGGGCTATTTCTTTGATACGAAGTAATCAGAATATATATCAAAAAGCTCCCGCTTGCTAATCAGTGCAAACGGGAGCTTTTTGTTGCTATAATCTTATTCCTTCTTAAGGTATTTGACGAATAAGTTTTTCAATATCTGTGATGAACTCTGCTATTTCATCTATTGGCTCGTGAATCTTTACGGCAAGTTTACCCTCTTTTAGTCTGATTCCGGAAATACTGTTCTTCAATAAAAAATGAGCAAAACTTTCGTTGAATTCACTATAGCTCCAGTCTTCAAACTTCATATAATAAGGCTTTGGAAGAATACTTTTGATTTCATAAGGGGTAAATAATCGTTTGATTATAGACTTTCCTGCTACAAATTCTCCTTTGTTATTGATTCCGGATATGAATAGTTCTAATCCGGCATATTCATGAGCATCTCCTTTACCCTGAGTTGTCTGATACTTGATGAATTTGATATTATAGGTTAGATTATTCCTGATAAATACAGAATCTATCTCATATCCGAATCCATTACAATAGCCGTTGCAATCAGCGCCTAACGTTTGAAGTTGCATCTCGATATTTTCGCAATAATTTCTGTTTGCAACAAGAAAGGATGAATAAGGAAGTTCGTATTCTATCATTGAAAAGTCCGTGTTAATCTCTGAAATATCATCAAATGTCTTTTTTATTCAGTTTTGAAGTTAATCACAACACCTACATCTCCATCATCCCACTCCACGAACCGGCCAATTCCGGATGGCGGGTATTGAACCAACGGAAATAGATAAAGAGTTTCTTACCCTGGAATGCCGCACCGATATCGAGGGTAAAGGAGGCGCGGGAGGAGAGCCCCGTTTTTAATCCGGGGTCATTGGCCGAGAGGGGAGGAGTATCCCCGATGCAGTAGAGGTATTGTACGCAATCGGCACCGGCAACAATACCTGGCCGTTGAGCCGTGCTGCCCAAACATTTGATATAGGCCTGTCCACCACCGATTGGCTTAAGGATAGCTCTTACAGTATCTTTGACAGGCGTTATGGAAATGGTATGTGTTTTCTTTTGAAGTAATCCTCTCTTGATATTGAAGACCGCTATATCTGTAACAGTAACTTGTGGCGATGTTGAGATACGGTCCAGCAAGTGATATTTGGCATCAAAAGTCACTGTGCGGGAAATTATCAACAGCAATTGGTCTTTAATAGCGGTTGTGCGGCTATAACTTTTGTCGCTGTATAGCTTATAGAGCGGTTTCCATTCCTCTGCAAAAGCAATCCACGTGGATATATCCTCAGGGGAAAGCTCCAGCCTTTCACCATTGGTTATCGGAGTGCCTGCAATCAAATATCTGCTTGTAGAGATGATATAGACGTTAAACGTGCTAATCATACGGGGGATTCTCGAACGGTCCGGCATACTATTGTATTTCCAAATATTGGTTTTATTGTTTTGCAAATTAAAAAATATCATTGAATAAGCAATGCTTTTCTTCCATTAATCTGCAATATTCCTGTTTTAAAGTGCATTTTTCCCGTAACAGATGTTTTTATTCCCGCTTCGTCGTGCTTTATCGGGCAAACGTATCGCTTCAATCGAACTACAAGTGAGTTTGTTATGGCAACACAGTTGCTAGTAAGAACCGGGCTGTGCTTTATTCCGATATCGAGTCGGCTTGTAGTCACTACGATGTGCCTCGTAATGACTACAAGCTTGCTCGATGTCCCAACAGTCATGACTATTCGACCTTCGAGGTGCTTTGTAGCTCGAAAAGTCATGACTATTGGAGCTTCGAGCTACTTTGTAGTTTCAACAGTCATGACTGTTGAAACTACAAGCCACTATGTAGCGACATAAAAGTGCTTTGAAGCTTGAACAGTCATGACTATTCGACCTTCGAGCTACTTTGTAGCTCCAATAGTCATGACTGTTGGAGTAACAAGCAACTATGAAAACCGAACAGTCATGACTGTTTGGGTAATGAAGCGGAGTGTAGAAGTTCTGTTGAACTATGATAGGGCGTTGATATTCAGTGTTTATTGAGCTGATTATTCTGTAGTCTGATTGATGTGGAGCGATGGGATTATGATTAACTATGATATGAAAAGAATCCCTTGCGATGTACTGATAAGGGACATGCAGGGGATATTGATACGGTTGGTTTAGATTATGAGTTCGTTTATAAATGGTATGATGACTTTCGATTGAACTAACTACTTTAATAAAAATAGAATTCTTATGCCAAGGGCTTAATTTCTTATCTTTGCAAAAAGATTTGAGATGAAAGAAGTAACTATAAAAAATTCCGGAGCTACATTTACCCCTACAGAATTGGCTGATTTTCTAGCTGATAAATTAATTGGTGAATTAGACCTAAACGGATTATCCTCATTAACCGTGCTTGACCCGGCTTGTGGAGAAGGAGAGTTACTTAATTCTTTCGCTCGAAAGTTTAAGGTTCAAAATAATCAGCTAAATCTGGAGATAAAAGGATTTGATACCAATCAGGATTATCTTCATGTTTCCCAATCTATTCTTTCTGATTTTAAGAATTATAAAATAGACATCCGGCAGGAGGATTTTCTTGAATCAAATGGGGCTTGTGTGCAAGCCATGGACCTTTTCAGCCAACAAACTGTTTCAGAATATGCGGATGTAATTATTGCGAATCCTCCTTATGTCAGAACTCAAATATTGGGTGCTGATAAAGCCCAGGAAATCGCTAAGAGATTTAATTTAAAGGGCCGCGTTGACTTATATTATCCTTTCCTGATTGCGATGACAAATGTTTTAAAAAAAGGAGGATTGATAGGGGTCATAACATCTAATCGCTATCTCTTTACCAAAAGTGGAGAATCTATCCGTAAATTTCTTCTTGAGAATTATGAATTGCTGGAAGTGATTGATTTGGGTGATACTAAAATATTTGATGCAGCAGTATTGCCTGCAATTTTTATTGGTCGTAAAAAAAGTAGTAATCATAAGTTATCCCAACCGTGTCGTTTTGCTAAAATATACGAAGAGCGCATTTCCCCTGATATAAAAGCAATTCCCTCAGATTCTATTTATAAAATCCTCTCAACAAGTCAGTCTGGAGTGTATGATATAGAAGAAAAAAGATATGCTTTTAATGTTGGGTTGTTGAAGCATTCACCCGATAAATCAGATATTTGGCAAATGACTACCAGTGATGAAAATAATTGGATAGAAAAAATTAAAACAAATTCATCTTTTCTGATTGGAGATAGGTTTAAAGTCAGAGTCGGAATTAAATCTTGTGCAGATAATGTCTTTCTACGAGAATCATGGGAGAATGAATCAATTGTACCTGAATCAGATTTATTTAAAAAACTCATTTCCCAGGAAAACATTCAGCGTTGGGGAGCTCAGGCTGAAAATGATTTGAAAGTTCTGTATCCGCATTACGCACAAAGTGGGAAGCGTTCCGTAGTTGATATAAACAATTATCCTAAGGCGAAAGCCTATTTTGAACTACATAAAGAACAACTTCGCAGTAGAAAATATCTAATAGATGCCGGTCGTAAATGGTACGAAATGTGGGTACCTCAAAATCCAGCTTTATGGCCCTTCCCTAAATTGGTGTTTCCTGATATCAGTATTGATGCACGCTTTTATTATGATGAAGCCGGTGCGGTAGTAAATGGAAACTGTTATTGGATTGTGGCACAGAATGAAGCTGAAAAAGAGTTGTTGTTTCTAATTCAAGGAGTATCAAATTCCAATCTGATGTCACGTTATCATGATTTGTGCTTTAATAATAAACTATACTCTGGTAGAAGACGGTATTTCAGTCAATACATTGAGAAATACCCTATACCTAATCCCCAAAGTGAATATTCAAAAGAGATAGTGTCGATAGTAAAAGAACTAAATGAGCTCTCATCTCAGAATAAAGAATTCCGGGAATTGGAAACCAAGCTTAATGTTTTAGTGGAAAAATCTTTTGGATTCTAAGGATTGACCACACATTGCCCTTTGTAAGTATCAAAGAACGACATTGGGATTGAGCGTTGGCATTTATAGCTTACATCACTCACATAGGTGAATAGTTCTCCCAGTTTTTCACCAGGAGCCAGAATAATTCCTTCAATAATATCTGTTGCCGGATTAGTCAACGCAATTAAATATCTTACGTCGAAAGTGGTGAGATTGTTTTCGGGACTGACCAGCTCTTCCTTTTCCGGACTGAATTTCCCCAAGTCAACAGTTTGTGTATCCTGTACTTTAACCTCCAATAATTGATTGGGAATATCGGGGAAGTTTCCGGCAAGATTTTCATCCTCATTCATTTCATAGCCCAATAAATCAAGAACCATTCTTTCAAGAGCCTGACCTCTGTTTTTAGTTGTGTTGTTATCGAGTTTCTTTCCAATTAGCTTCTTTGCAACCAGCTCAATTAATAGATTAATCGAATATAAGCTGTTGACAGAGGCCTCTTTGGCCATATAATCTTCAGGCTTTTCATAATGGTCTGTAACCAGATAGGACAACTTTCGGCTATCAGGAAAAGATAGAATCTTATCGAGGCTGGAGTAAATCTGCTTTCTTACTTTATTGGAAATCAGGAGCTGATGTTTAATGGTTGGTTTGCCGAATTTTCCGAAGTTGGCTTCTATATAATCAGCTGTTAGGATAAAAATAGATTCTACAATTGAATTTTCAACATCAACCTTGACCAATACATATCTTATATCATCGCATTTAAGAGAATCACCTGATTCGTATTTTACAAGTATCGTTTTACAATTGGGTATCCTATTCCATACCTGAAGATTGTATGAAGTTCTACTGGTTATTATGTAGCTGTCAATAAACTCACGGACCATCTTCGGAACACCTTTTTTCTTTGGAGGTACAATCTCATATTCACCTTCTAATGCACCTTCGGGCAATCCATTCGTAAGAAGTTGATTGGCGATAAGTTTTCTTAGATTGGCTCCATCTGTTCTTGTTTTTCCGGTTAGTTTAAACTCTTTACCTACTAAATCTTTGAATATTTGAGGCAATTTGTTGATGTCAGTCAGTAGTGTAGAGGTTTTCGGTGGAGTTTTAAATGCTTTATCCATAATTACCTATTTTTCGGGAGTTTTATCAGGAATAAAATATGAGATAGGTTGATTGTATAATTCAGCCAAATCAAGCAGAAGTAAAAAATCTACTCGTCTTGCACTATTCTCTATTTTTGATAGCTCGCTTTGTGAAATTACTTTTGTTTCAGCAACCTGTATTTGAGAAAGGTCGGCTTTCTCCCGAGCTTCGATAAGTTTTGCTGAAAGGATTCGCCTTTTTCTTGAGTAATCGTTCCTGTCCATAATTTTTCAATATTCAGATGAGCAATATTAAAAAGAATAATTCACTATTCCATTTTGGAATAATCGGGGATAGGAGTCTAAAGATTTGCTTCCGGTCTGTTTTTGCAAGGGATATTAAAGGCTGGAAAATAAAAAGCGCACCCCTGAATATCAATATTCAGAGATGCGCTTAATTACGTATTGATTGGGTGACTTCAAGTCACCCAATCAATAAAAAGCTTACTTATTTATTCGACAGACGCTACTCTTTCTTCTTTCCATTCATAATGACTTCCACGTCATTACCCTGAGCGAGGATGTAAGCGGCAAACTTCTTAATCTTCTCCACATTCATGCTGTTGATAACGGCTTCATATTGCGTATGGAAGTCCTGTTTATCCATGTAAGCATTGTAGAGGACACCTGTCCAATAGTTATTTTCACGAAGGTCTTCCTTGTGCTTTTTGAGCATAAACTCTTTCACCTTATTTAAGTTGACTTCGGACGGACCGTTTTGTGCGATGTTTTTCAACTCCTTGTAAACGATGTCGAGAAGTGTATCACGCTTCTGCTCGTTAGTGTCAAAGCCAACCAATAAACGGAACTGTTCCTTCGGATAGTTCGATACGGAACCATTCACACCCACACCATAGGTACCGCCCTGGTCTTCGCGTGCTTTTTCGGTATAGACGATATCGAGAATCTGGTCGAGCATGCTCATTTTGATTTGGTTCTCGAGTGTATAAGGGCATTTACCCGAATAGATGGTGTACACGGTCGATTTAGGTGTCTCCATCGCACGGTCGAAGTGGTGCTTGATGATGCCCGGATGGATAGTCATTTTGATATCGGCATACTTCTCTTTCTTGCCTTTGGCAGGAAGCGAGGCGATGTATTTTTCCACCAACGGTTTGAGCGAATCTGCATTTACATTCCCCACAAAGAAGAAGGTAAAATCAGCAGCATTGGCAAAACGTTGCGCATAGATATCCATGATGCGTTTGTAGTCCACCTTATCAATCATATCGGCCTTCATACGTTTCGCACGTGGATGGTCGCCGTACATATCGTGGTAGAGCGAATCACGATAGATGACCATCGGGTTGGCTTCGTTATTCTCCAGCATCGCTTTGGAGCGTTTCTGGTAGCTAATGAACGCGGCGCTATCGGTACGCGGAGCCGTAAAGGTCAGATAGGTGAGCTGCATCATCGTTGCCAGGTCTTTGGGCGAACAAGAGCCACCAACGTTCTCTGTTGTGGTACCGATACTGGCCGATACACCGGCTTTTTTACCCGCCAGTACTTTGGGTAAATCAACCTTGCTGTAGTTTCCCAGACCATTGATGCCAATCACATCGTTCATGGCGAGGATGTTGATAATCTCTTTGTTGTCAAGTAGCGAATTCCCTCCGAAGCTGACCGCTTTCATCAGGATTTGGTCCTCTTTGAAATCTGTTTTCTTTAAAACGACTTTCGCCCCGTTAGATAAGGTCCACACAGTAGCACCATACTTTTTATCTTCAGTCGATTTGATGACTTTACCCGGCTTAGGCTCGTTTGGTACGAGCGGCTCGTTGGATACTTTGTCCTGATATGGCGTCAATTCAGTCGTCTTGGCTTTTTCAAAGACTGAAAGCAACTCCTCTTTAGTCGGATACTTCAATCCCTCTTTTTGCGGGCCGGAAACGGTAATCACCACGTTGGAATCGCCCAGCAGCTCCTGGATGGATTGATTCACCTGCTGCAAAGAGAGCTTCGGCAAGACGTTGTTCATGAAGTTATATTCGTACTCGATACCCGGAATGACTTCACCTGTAGTGAAGTGGCTGACATATTCACGGACAAAACTACCGTTTTTAAGCTTGTTGCGTTCCTGGTAAGTGCTCTCCATACTGCGGAGCATATTTGCTTTGGCACGTTCGAGTTCACTTTCTGTAAATCCGAACTTATCCACCCGGTAAAGCTCCTTCACGAGGGCTGTCATAGACTTGTCGATTTCCCCCTCCTTGCATACGGCATAAGCAGTCAGTGCATCCTTGGTGCGGGAGACGAGATACTCCCCGTCTTCCACCTCGGCGCCCACGAAAGGCGGGTTAGCGCTTTGGGTAAGTTCAGACAAGCGGTTGTTAAGCATCATCTGACCTAGACCGGTGAGGTAATTCTGGACCAAAGCAATCGCAGTCGGCTTCACCTCCTCCGGTAGCGGATTGTGTTTGAAGAATACGGCAATGGTTGTATTGGTCGCCTCTTTATCGGAAGCCACCGACACGAGCGGTTTTACGTTATCGGGCACCGGATACATGATACGTTTGGCCGCATTGACCGGTTTGGGAATGTCAGAGAAGATTTTCTTCAGTTTAGCCTCCACCTGGTCCACATTCACATCACCGACAACGATGATAGCCTGCAAATCGGGACGGTACCATTTTTTATAATAGTCACGCAGCGCCTGGTATTTAAAGTTATCCACCACACTCATCAGACCGATGGGCATGCGGTAAGCGTATTGGGAGTTTGGGTAAATCTCCGGGAACATCTGCTCCCAGATTCTGTCCTGTGCATCACGGCGTGTACGCCACTCTTCGTGGATAACACCCCGTTCTTTGTCAATCTCTTTATCATCTAAAGAGATAAAACCCGACCAGTCGTGCAAAATCAGCAGGCAGGAGTCGATGATGGTCTCTCGCGTCATCGGCACGTTCGACATGTTGTACACCGTCTCATCAAAGGCGGTATAAGCATTCAGGTTTTCACCGAATTTCACCCCTATGGTTTCGAGGTAATTGATAAGCGCCTTGCCTGGATAGTTTTTGGTGCCGTTGAAAGCCATGTGTTCGAGGAAGTGGGCCAAACCGCGCTGCGGTTCTTCTTCAAGAATAGAACCCACGCGCTGTGCGATGTAGAACTCGGCACGCTGTTTGGGCTCTTCGTTGTGCCGGATGTAGTAAGTCAGACCATTGTCAAGCTTCCCGTAACGAACTTTCGCATCGATGGGAAGCGGCTGCATCTGCTGCGCCACTACCGGAAGGGTAATGAGCGATAACAGTATGCTCACTGTCAGATTTTTGCTAAATATTTTTCTCATCTCTTGATAATTGTATGTGATTAAATGCAAATGTACTATTTATCAGGAAAGTGAATATCTAAATGAATCGTTTGTTTGTAACAAAAAATAACGATGAGAGTAGTTTTCAACAAAGAAGAGTATTTATTTGACATAACCGTAGATAGTCATAAAATGACAAAAGCTGCCGATGAGGACAAACAGGTGAAAGATGGCGTGATTGAACTTCAGCTTTTTAAGACTGTATAAGACGGCACCGACAGTGTAGGATATGCCGCCCGCCAATAACCACCAAAGCCCTTCAACGGCCAGGTTGTTGATTAATGATTTAGCCGCAAAGACTACTATCCAGCCCATAGCCACATACATAATGGTAGAGAGGAGGTTGTATTTCCCCGTGAAAAAGAGTTTCAACACAACGCCGACCAATGCAGCCCCCCAGGCAACCGCAAAGAGTGCCCAGCCGATTTTTCCATGCAGCGTGACCAGCGTAAGCGGGGTATAGGTACCCGCAATGAGGACATAGATGGCGGCATGGTCAAAGACATTCAATCTGCGGCGGCGTATGTCGGTTCGCGCACTGTGATAGATTGTGGAAGCGGTATATAACGTGATAAGGCTCACTCCGTAAATGATAAAACTGACCAAATAGCGGCTTTGCCCGTTCTCAAGAGCCTGCCTGATGAGCAGAGGCAGAGCGATAAAACTCATTAGCATACCCAATCCGTGTGAAAGGATATTGAGCCGTTCTTCTACGGCGGAATAGTATTTGATTGGTTTGTTATTTCCCATGCGGTTGTTTCGTTTTTATTTGAATGGATACGCATTAAACCCTTTATGGAGAGCTGGTGTTCATTTTGATTTCCCCAAAAGATGTAAAAAAGAACAGGCAAATCCCTTTTCCGCAAACCTTTGCATAAACAAAATCAGGTAGTTGAGTGATAATCCGAAAGAAACCGCTATACTTTTACACTCCTGAATCAGAAAACCCCTAATTAAACTTATGGAATATCGTGAAATCGGTAAGACGGGACTGAAAATATCAGCCCTGAGTTTTGGTGCGTCATCACTGGGTGGCGTGTTTCACTCCCTGAAGGAGAGCGACGGCATACAAGCCGTGCATACAGCTGTAGATAACGGATTGAATTTCATTGATGTATCTCCCTATTACGGTCATTACAAAGCGGAAACTGTATTGGGTAAAGCCCTGAAAGAGGTAGACCGCTCAAAATACATCCTGTCCACAAAAGTGGGCCGCTACGGCGAGAATGGTGTAAACTGCTGGGACTATTCGGCTAAAAAGGCGACCGAAAGTGTTTATGAAAGCATGGAACGCCTGAATGTGGAGTTCATCGACCTGATAAATGTACACGATGTAGAGTTTAGCGACGTGAATCAGGTTATCAACGAGACGCTTCCCGCCCTGCATGAACTTAAGGCCAAAGGCGTGGTAGGCCATGTGGGAATTACCGGACTTCCGCTAGAGCTGTTGAAATATGTAGTGGAAAATACGAAAAAAGGAGTAGTCGAAAGCATCCTTTCCTTCTGTCACTACTGCCTGAATGACGATGCGTTGGTGGATTATCTGGATTTCTTCGAAGCCAATGAGGTAGGAGTGATCAATGCCTCTCCACTCTCAATGGGAATGTTGACCGAACGTGGCGCTCCAGCCTGGCACCCGGCTACACCTGAGTTGAAAGCGGTTTGTGAAAAAGCGGTTCAGCACGTGAAATCAAAAGGTGCATCCATCGAACAGATGGCTATGAAATATTCGGTGAGCAATCCGCGTATCTCTTCAACTCTTTTCAGTACAACCAGCTCTGAGAATGTCCTGAAAAATATCAAATGGATTGAAGAGCCGCTCGATGAGCAATTGTTGCTGGAAGTGCGCGAAATCATCGGACCATACTTCCGCGAAACCTGGGAGAACTCATAATAAAGACAGGTTCTATAACGAATGGTATGAGTGACATCGTTCCTTAGGAAAACATTTTCCTAAGCTTCGTGTAATTATTTTATTGGATAGAGTACTTGTCAAATAAAACAGCCACGAATTCACGAATAAAAACCAGAAGCACCAAATCATTTGATTTTCAAATAAAAGCCTAATGACACAAATCCTTTCCCAATATTGGGAAAGAAAAGATACTTTTCTATTCGTGGATTCGTGGCTAAATGATTTTGGTTGTTTCATCCTTAGAATACTACTAGTACAAACCGTTATAGAGTTATAAAACACTTCGAAATTTATTTTTGTCCAAAGGCATTAGCCTGAAACATTCAAGATATGGATTACAAAATAATTGACGCGCATGCCCATTTGTGGCTCAAGCAGGATGCCGTGGTGGATGGCAAGGAAATCCGCACCCTGACCGGCGGTAAAAGTATCTTTCTGGGGGAAGTCCGCCAGATGATGCCGCCCTATATGGTGGACGGAGCCAACACCGCCGAAATCTTCCTGGCCAATATGGACTATGCGCAGGTTTCCGGGGCAGTCATTACCCAGGAGTATATCGACGGAAACCAGAATGAGTATCTGCTGGAGGTGGCTGCAAAATATCCAAATCGCTTTTTGGTGTGTGGGTTGGCTGAGTTTCGCAAGCCCGGCTACTTCGAGACGGTAAAAACGCTTCATGAGAAGGGCTTTCGTGCAGTGAAAGTCCCTGCGCAACGACTCCTGTTGCCAGAGGGACGCATATATCTCACCTGCGACGAGATGATGAAGACTTTCAAATTCATGGAGGAAAAGGGGATGATCCTGTCCATCGACCTGGCCGACGGAGCCGAACAGGTGAAAGAGATGGAAGAGGTTATTGCCGAATGTCCTAATCTGAAAATCGCCATCGGTCACTTTGCGATGGTGACCCGTGCCGACTGGCAGGAGCAGGTGAAGCTGGCCCGCCACAAAAACGTGAGGATAGAGTCTGGCGGAATCACCTGGTTGTTTCATCCGGAGTTTTACCCGTACAACGGAGCCGTATGGGCCATCAAAGAGGCGGCTGAACTGGTCGGTATGGAGAAGCTGATGTGGGGCTCGGATTATCCGCGTACCATGTCGGTGATTACTTATCGCATGTCGTATGACTTTGTACAAAAATCAAACCTGCTGACGGAAGAGGAAAAGGCAAAATTCCTGGGACGAAATGCAGAGGCTTTCTATGGCTTCAGCAACTTGCCTGAATTGCCCTACATCCTTTCGATGGTGGAATAAATCAACAAACCTTCTTTCTGTTTTTTCCTAATACATTAATCCATGAATCTGAAATCAGGATATCCGGTTAAGCAATTTGACCAACCGGTAAAACGTTACTGCCAGACACTTGAACTTAAGTATGACCCTGCCCTCATTGAGGAATACAAATATTGGCATCGGCCCGAGAATCGTTGGCCGGAAATTCCACAAGGGATTCGTGAAGTAGGAATTCTCGACATGGAAATTTACTTGTTGGGAAGTTTGCTCTTCATGATTGTGGAAACACCGCTTGATTTTGAGTGGGACAGTGCTTTTGCCAAACTGGCAGTCCTGAACCGCCAGGCTGAATGGGAAGAGTTTATGGCTAAATTCCAGTTGACAAAACCCGGCGCTTCTTCAGCTGAGAAGTGGGTATTGATGGAACGGATTTTCAGTCTGTAGATTACTCCTGATTTCAATTTATGAGTGTAAATAGAGAACACAGAAAATATAAAGCCACGAATTCACGAATCAAAAGAGATGATAACAACTTTACGTTGGTTAAGAATCAGATTTTGCGAATAACACCTATCCTTTTTCAGAAATGAAAAAGGAGAAGATGCATATTAAATTCGTGTCGAAGCGGCTTAAAAGCATAAACATTGAACAATAACAGAATAACAACGATGAAAGCAGTTCAAATCCCGGCACCCTCAGAGATGTGTGTCGTAGAGGTTGCCAAACCTCAAATCAAAAGCGATGAAGTTTTATTGCAAATTAAATATGTCGGCTTCTGTGGCTCTGACCTGAATACCTTCCTCGGTAAAAATCCGATGGTGAAATTGCCGATTGTTCCGGGTCACGAAGTGGGAGCGGTAATTGCCGAAATCGGCGAAAACGTACCTGCCGGTTTCGAGGTAGGTATGAGCGTAACGTTGAATCCATATACCAATTGCGGTAAATGTGCATCGTGTCGCAATGGCCGTGTAAACGCGTGTGAATTCAACCAGACTTTCGGTGTGCAGCGTGATGGCGCAATGCTCGAATATCTGGCTTTACCCTGGGGAAAAGTAATTCCGGCTGAAGGTATCTCTCCGCGTGATTGCGCCCTGATTGAGCCGATGAGTGTGGGCTTCCATGCGGTTGACCGTGCTCAGGTGACCGACCTTGATAACGTAATGGTAATCGGTTGCGGTATGATTGGTATGGGAGCGATTGTTCGCGCTTCATTGCGTGGCGCTACCGTTATCGCCGTAGATATTGACGACGAAAAGCTTGCTTTAGCTAAAGAATATGGAGCAAAATACACCATCAACAGCAAAAGCGAAAACGTGCACGACAAAATGCGCGAATATACCGGAGGCTTTGGCGCTGATGTAGTGGTGGAAGCCGTTGGAGCACCTCCCACTTATGTGATGGCTATTGATGAGGTGGCATTTACTGGCCGCGTCGTTTGTATCGGTTATGCTAAAAGCGAAGTGGCTTTCCAGACCAAGTATTTCGTGCAGAAAGAATTGAATATTATGGGTTCGCGTAATGCGATGCCGTCTGACTTCAGAGCGGTAATCAACTATTTCCGCAATACGAAAAACGACATTACCAGATTCATTTCAGCTGTTGCGAAACCGGAAACCGCTAAAGATGCAATGGAGGCCTGGGCTGCAGACCCTGGCAAAGTATTCCGCGTATTGGTTGAGTTTTAACCGGAACTATTTCTGAGACATAAAAGCAAACGCAAAGTCGATAAAATTGCATGGATTCAATTATTTGGACTGTAATCAGACCGACTTTGCGTTTAATTCCTTTATTTTGTTTCCGAAACATATCCCTGAATCATTTACCTTTTTATATCTGAAACATGTCAAAACACAAAATCGTAAGCAGAGAAAATCTGCTGCCGTTTATCCTTGTAACGGCTCTTTTCTACCTGTGGGCAGTGCCCAACAATCTCAATGATATCCTGATTCCGCAGTTCATGAAGTCGTTTGAACTGAATCGTCTTCAGGCTGGATTGGTTCAGTCGGCTTTTTACATGGGGTATTTCCTTTTGGCGATGCCTGCCGCTTACATCATGGACCGTTACAACTACAAGACGGGAATGATTATTGGTTTGCTGCTGTTTGCCGCAGGAAGTTATATGTTTTATCCTGCAGCTATGACCGGAACGTACGGTCTGTTCCTGACAGCACTGTTCGTTATTGCCAGTGGTCTGGCTTTCCTTGAAACCGGTGCAAACTCCTTTATCTCCGTGCTTGGTGACCCGGATACTTCAGCCCAACGTCTGAATTTCTCCCAGGCATTTAACCCGCTGGGTGCGATGAGTGGGGTATTGATTGGAAATATATTTATCTTCTCCGGCGTTGAACACTCCGAAGCACAGGTAAATGCGCTGAAGGCGGCTGGTAAATACCAGGAATACCTGCACGGTGAGATTATGCGGGTAATTCCTCCTTATATGGTGATTGGTACTGTGATTCTGGTGATGGCCTTCCTGATCTGGAAAGTGAAGTTTCCTGCCGAAACAGAAACCGGAACGCATGACAAATTAGACACAGAAAAGCCAAGCGGCCACGGACATTTCTCAAAACTGTTCCAGTATCCTCACTTTGTAAAAGGTGTTGTTGCCCAGTTCTTCTATGTGGGCGCACAGGTAGGAACCTGGAGCTATATGATTCCTTACATTAAGGATTATCTGGGTAAATCGGAAAAAGAGGCCGGTGGATTCCTCTTTGCATCCTTGTTAGTATTCGGTTTTGGCCGTTTTGTTTCTACAGCATTGATGAGAAAAGTCAACCCGCATAGTCTGATGGGACTGTACACGATTATAAATGTCGTTTTGGTTGCTCTTGCCGTTTTATTCCCGGGAGTTATCGGTGGGTATGCGATTGTGATTACCAGTTTCTTCATGTCGCTGATGTTCCCGACCATTTTTGCATTTGGCGTGAAAGGCCTTGGACCGAATACCAAAATCGGTGGTTCTATGATTATCATGGCCATTATCGGTGGTGCCATCTGGACGCCAATCATGGGGCTGATTGCTGATAAAACTCACAGCATGGCGTGGGCGATGATTGTTCCGCTGATTGGATATTTGTACGTAATGTACTACTCTTACATCGGTTCAAAACCTTCCGGTCCATTGTTTGACGGCGATGAGAAGGTGGTTATTTCGCACTAAATATCTCATTTCGATAATTAAAATCCTGTGGTAGAAAGTTCTATCACAGGATTTTTGCTATTTTTGGATTCCAAATAAGATAGCTCTGTTGTAAAACATATCTATAGCTAATTCATCTCCCGCATTACCACCTTATCTTTGCATAACAGTTCAGGATAGATAATTCAATGAAAATCAAATTCTCCCATTCAACATCAAAAATAAAATCAGTAGTAGATGGTGTGTCTCATGCTATCATGAAAGGAGAATTAAAAGGGGGCGATAACCTGCCTTCTATCAACGAGATGAATCGCCGGTATAAAGTGTCGCGTGATACTGTATTTAAGGCCTATCTTGAACTTAAAAGAAGAGGACTTGTAGATTCCACTCCCACTAAAGGGTACTACGTAACCGGCGAGGTGAATCATGTCCTTTTGTTGTTGGATACCTATTCCGCATTTAAGCAAAGCCTTTATAATCAGTTTGTTTCTAACTTGCCGAAAAGCTACAAGGTTGATCTTCTATTTCACCAGTACAATCCGCATTTGTTTGAAACCATCGTGCGGGAAAGTCTGGGTAAGTACAGCATGTATGTGGTGATGAACTTCTCAAACGAAGAGTTGTCGGACTGTTTGAGTTCAATACCGACTCAGAAGCTGCTCTTGCTTGATTTCGGTAGTTTCGATAAAGGAGAAATACCTTATCTGTGCCAGGATTTTGGGGAATCCTTCTATAACTGTCTGGTTGAGGGGAAAGAGCAATTGCTTAAATATAAGAAGTTTGTGTTTCTATTCCCGGAAGAGCTTTATCACCCACTGACTTCCATTGATTATTTCAACCGTTTCTGTGAAGAGAACAATCTGGAGAGTGAGGTGATTCGTGAGCAATCAGAATGGAAAGGAGTGGAAGCATCGACACTGTATCTCTGCATTCTTACTGAGGATATGGTGAAAGTGATTAAGGAAGCGGATGCGGCCGGATTTACATTGGGCGAAAATATCGGATTGATTTCCTATAATGAAAACCCTGTACTTGAGGTGATTAAAAATGGCATTTCTTCTATTTCTATCGATTTCGGTCTGATGGGAGCGAAAGCGGCAGAATATGTCAAGACCAAACAATTAGTCCAGGAGTTTTTACCAACAGAACTTATTTTAAGGGGCTCGGTGTAGCTCTTTTTTTGAGAATAAAACAGCATAGTTCAGCATTGTCTGTTTAATTATAAAACAAAACGATTTTACCATAAACACAAAAATGAAGACCGGAAGATATCAGGGAGAGAATCCTAAAGTAGGTATTCGCCCGATTATTGATGCACGTCAGGGAGGCGTTCGTGAATCCCTCGAAGTGCAAACCATGAACATGGCTAAAAGTGCCGCAGAACTGATTAGTTCTACTCTTAAATACAGCGATGGTACACCCGTACAATGCGTAATCGCTGATTCAACCATCGGCCGTGTAGATGAAGCGGCAGCCTGTGCTGAAAAGTTCAGACGTGAAGGTGTGGGCGTTGTCCTTTCCGTTACTCCTTGCTGGTGCTACGGAAGCGAAACCATTGAATACGATGCTCAGGTGCCAAAAGCGATCTGGGGATTCAACGGAACAGAGCGTCCGGGTGCGGTTTATCTTGCTGCGGCATTGGCCGGTCACACTCAGAAAGGCCTTCCTGCATTCGGTATTTACGGAAAAGACGTACAGGATAACAGCGACACTTCTATTCCGGCTGATGTTAAGGAGAAAATCATCCGTTTCGTTAAATCAGGCTTGGCAGTAGCAACTTTGCGCGGTAAATCCTATTTGTCTATAGGCTCTGTATCTATGGGTATTGCAGGTTCTATCGTGGATGCGGATTTCTTCCAAAGCTACCTCGGCATGCGTAGCGAGAATGTCGATATGACTGAAATCCTTCGCCGCATAGAGCAGAATATCTTCGACCCAGAAGAGTTCAAAAAAGCTATGGCGTGGACTGAAAAGAACTGTAAAGCTAACGAAGGCGAAGACTTTAACGATGCCGATAAACTCAAATCCCGTGCTGAACTGGATGCCGACTGGGAATTTGTTGTGAAAATGACCCTTATCATCCGTGACCTGATGATTGGTAACCCGAAATTGAAGGAACTTGGTTTTGCAGAAGAAGCATTGGGACACAATGCCATTGCATCCGGCTTCCAGGGACAACGTCAGTGGACTGACTTCAAACCAAACGGTGACTTCTCTGAAGCGATTCTGAACTCATCTTTTGACTGGAACGGTATCCGTGAAGCATTTGTAGTGGCTACAGAAAATGATGCGTTGAATGGTGTGGCGATGTTGTTTGGTAAACTGTTGACCAATACCGCTCAGGTATTTGCCGATGTTCGTACTTACTGGAGTCCGGAAGCGGTTGAGCGGGTTACCGGTAAGAAACTGGAAGGCCTTGCTGCAAATGGACTGATTCACCTGATCAATTCCGGTTCTGCCGCTTTGGATGGTTCCGGCGAACAAACCAAAGAGGGACAACCTGCTATGAAGCCTTTCTGGGAAATCACAGAAGAAGAGGCGGATAAATGTCTCAAAGCAACTACCTGGTTCCCTGCTGCGCGCGGTTATTTCCGTGGAGGTGGTTTCTCGTCAAACTTCCTGTCAAAAGGAGGAATGCCCGTAACCATGGCTCGTGTGAATCTGGTAAAAGGCCTTGGCCCTGTTCTTCAGATTGCTGAGGGTTGGACAGTCGATATTCCTGCTGATGTTCACCAAATCCTGAATGAGCGTACCGATAAAACCTGGCCAACCACCTGGTTTACTCCGCGTCTGACCGGTAAAGGAGCCTTCCGTGATGTTTATTCGGTGATGAATAACTGGGGCGCAAATCACGGTGCATTCAGCTACGGCCACATTGGCGCTGACCTGATTACACTAGCCTCTATGCTTCGTATTCCGGTGTGTATGCACAACGTGGATGATGAACAAATCTTCCGTCCGAGCGCATGGGCTTCATTTGGTATGGATGCCGAAGGCTCTGATTACCGGGCTTGCCAGACATACGGAGCACTGTATAAATAATTTTTGAATTAGCAGATTTGAGAATTAGCAAATTAGCAGATGGGCTTAATCTTTAAATTCTCACATTTTCAAATCTGCTAATCTGCTAATTGATTTTTATCTTCATAATAGTTGTAAATCTTTGTGGTAGGAGTTTTGTAACCAAATGATGGATAAACAAAAAGAGCTGACCGGAATTTCCAGTCAGCTCTTATTTCTTGTTTACTCAGAGACAGCTGTTTTTTATTTCTTCTTGATCTCAAAACGGCAAAGCTTATTGCCGTTTGACCAGCAGTCGATTTCTTTCACTAGAAAATCTATCCCCATATATTCTCTCAGGATACCGGAGATGAATCCTTCATCAAATCCGCAGACGGTTTCTTTACTGTCAGGCAATCCGGAGCAATCGAGGTCTTCCGAGACAGTGACAATAAAGTGCAGGTTTCCAAGATCTGTTTTTTCTACTTCAAGAAGCCCGATGTTGAACTCTTTTAGTTTATCTGCCAAATGTATGAAAAACTGGCAAGCATCAAGATTTGTATCCAGATTATTTATGCAGAACTCCATTCCGGCCATTAATCCGGCATTGTAGAATATTTTTTGTGCTGCCTTGCCTCCATATTCCAGAGCAATGGCACTGCGAACAGAAAACTGGAGCATACGGTAAATCGAAACGTATGTCGTGTTTCCCAATTCCGGACGACCTAATTCTATATCACCCAAATCACTCCATTGGAATGTGTAGTTATCTTCCCTCATATTGTTGAAATCACTTTATTTATAATAGATTTAGATGCTATCTAAATTGTAATCAGCTTCTTATATGACCCTGTAAGACCGACCGGGGTGGTTGTAAACACCTGCTGTTATACTTTGTTGGTGTGTTATGTTGTTGAAAAACAGTGTGATGTGATTTAGTGGCCAGGCCTTTTATTTAGATAACCATTTGTTTGCGACAATAAATTACTAAAAAACTGTCAGTAATAAAAATGATGACAGGTGATTAATCGTATTTACAACAATGTAATGATTACAACGCAGGGGGACCTCTTCTCTCTTTCATTTGTTTGAATTTCTGGCAGATAAACGTTGGGGAAACAAAAAATGACTACATTTAGTGCGTTTAACTTTTAAATCAGAATACTATGGTACTTGTAGTTCTTGGAATAATAGTCTTGATTGCCGGGGGCGTTGTTTCTAAAGTGGCAAAACCGACGGCTGTTTATGGCCGTTTTGTAAAGATTGCCGGATTGGCGCTTGTCATCCTTGGATTGGGTGTTGCCTGTATCGTTCAGATTGAGCCCGGAGAAGTTGGTGTACAAAAACTTTTTGGGAAGGTCAGCAATGAAACTCTGGAGAGTGGATTAAATGTGATAAATCCATTAGTAGATGTTGTGCCGTTTAATATAAAAACGCAGAACTATACCATGTCGGGTGTCCACGATGAAGGAGACCGAAGTGGAGATGATGCTATTCGCGTGCTTTCGGCTGACGGGCTTGAGGTGGTTATTGATCTCACGGTACTATATAAAGTGATCCCGGCTGAAGCTCCCCGAATTTTAAGAGAAATTGGCCCCGACTATATTAACACCATAGTCCGGCCTATTTGCCGTACCAAAATCAGGGATAATGCGGTTTATTACGATGCGGTAGCGCTTTATTCCACGAAGCGTGATGAGTTTCAAACGCGGATTTTTAAAACCATTGAACACGATTTTCAGAAACGAGGACTCGTATTGGAGCAATTGTTGGTGAGAAACATTACTTTGCCCAAATCGGTCAAACAGACCATAGAATCGAAAATCAATGCTGAGCAAGAAGCGCAGAAGATGACCTTTGTCCTGCAAAAAGAGCGTCAGGAGGCAGAACGGAAAAGAGTGGAGGCTCAGGGTATTGCCGATTACCAGAAAATCCTGAGCACCGGACTGAGTGATAAACAGCTGCAATACGAGATGATCAAAGCCATAGCGACATCTCCCAATGCAAAACTGATTATTATGGACAGTAAGAAAAGTGCCCCGATAATTGTGGATGGAAAATAAAACACTTATATACGAAAAAATCCCCGGCCAATTAAACTGACCGGGGATTTTTTCGTATAAGTGAGTTTATTGCATCATACTGATAATAGCTCCTGTTTCAGGGTTTAGAATGACTTTACCCGGAGCTTTCTTGTCATTAAACAGGTTGGTCGGGAAGTTAGCCTGAATACCAAACTGTGTCATGGTAAATTCCTGTGTCAGCAGCGGCTTGTTGTCGTAAGAAACCGTTGCTTCTCCTTTGCCCGGAATGTTATAAATTAAGCCTTTCTTCTCCTTTGCTTTTTGTTTCGGGTCTGGCATAAATTGCTTCCGGTCGGTGGCTTTCAGGTCAATGTAAACCGGTCCGCCGGACAGGTTCTCTTTTTCCACTAACCCTAAATGTTTGGAGAAGCGGAACAGTACCTGGTGGTTCACTTCGTCACCAGTCGGTATGTATTTGATTCGGGCAAATTGTTTTTCCACCTGAGTAGTACCCATGAAGAGAGCCATCAGAGAACTTTCCTGCTCATCCAGTTGAGCAAATAACACCTTTAATCCCTCACCGTCTTTAGGGGCATTTTCAGCATCGCCGGCAAGTAGGTCGGTGCGGCTTTCCCGCAGTTTGAAGATTTGTTTGGCAGCCACTTCAGCCATTTTAGCAACAGAGCCTGACGCCAGGGCTTCTTCCGAAAGCACGTTTTGTGTCCGGGTGGGTCCTGCTTTTAATATCTGATTTTGTGGTAATTCCGGAATCCTGACAGATATGGTATCGGGATTTGTATTTACAGCACAGAGGATGCCATCGCTATTGAGGATGATATAGGGCAGCGACGATTTAAACTGCACCATGCAGGCGCTTTTTTTGTCAATGGTCGAATGAGAGAACGCCGCGACTTTGTCTATTGTAAAGAAGGTGCTGTCGGCAACTATGGGGTTATTGATTCCCAGTAACTTTTCTGCATACCGGAAGTAAGGACCGGCTTTCAGTGAGGTTTTGGTATATTCAACATCAAAGTATAATACCGTTTTGGGCAGTGAATAGCTCAGGCCGAAATCGCTGGCCTTGGTTGCTGAAAGTTTTTGCCATTCTGTCTGGCTGTAAGCAGATAAAGAAAACAGCAGTCCGCAAAGGAAAAGTATCTTTTTCATTGAAGTGCATTTTTAGAAATAACCGGATAATCGTAACTGGATTACCCTGAAAACCGGACTTCAAAATTAACAATTAAATTTCTGAAACCGACAAGAATGTGGGAAAATGCACTTACCTGTACTCTTTAACCTTGAGGAAAGAGGTGGTAAATCGCTTCAGCCTGTTTGATCAGGTCCACTTCATCCGTTGTCTGGCATTTGACATGGACCATATCGAAAGCTGCCGAAAACTCATCCGGGGTAAATGACATGTCGCTTCTATCCAGCAATTCGTGTAGTTCTTTCTTGTTTTTACAGGAAAAACAGGTTTTGCGGAAATCGGCATCACCGGTAATGTTCCGGATAAAAAGGATTGCGTTATTGAGTGCCATAATGATTCAGAGTTGAGATGAGTGTTAGTTTTTGCAAGCGGTAGACGAGCAACTGTTACAGGATGTGCCACAACCGCTGTCTGTCAGTGCGTCGTGGATGGTAAACGGTTCCAGTTTACGGTTGCGGAACAGGTCGAGGTTGCGCTCCAGTTCGGTTCCCCTGGATTTGTAAACCTTCAGGCCATTGTCGTTGAACAGCCCGAGAGCCATAAACTTGATATGGTTGGTAATCACACCGCAGATGTCCTGATTTGCAAATTCTTTTGCAATATTGCCGGTCAGTCGGATAACCTGACTGGCTTCCATCCAGTCGAGATGATTTTTCTCAATGTCATAAAGGCAAACGTGACTTGAGGTGTTAAAGCCATCGGCGATGGTCAGTTTGTGGGCTGAATTGTCAACCACCGGAATCATGATTTTCATAACCTGCTGATTTTTGAGTTGAACGTATTTTCGTTATTTCAACTATTACAAATGCAGTGCCAAAAATATAAATAGGTTGATAATCAGTAGGTAGGTGCGTGGGGCGGTTTTGTTTCTACAAAAATGTAGCTAATATTTTTTGCCTTTTGACGGGAATGTAGGAGATGAAAAATCCCCGGCAAAGTGAATTTACCGGGGAGTAATATCGTTATAATGGATTTATTTCAACGTCTTAAAAGCTCTGCCCAGCGCAGCAATGATATCTCCGGCAATCAATGACTCTTCCGACTGTTCGTCTAATGCCAGGTCACCGGCCAGGCCATGCAGGTAAACACCCAGGCGGGCAGCCTCTTCGGCTTTGTAGCCTTGAGCGAGCAAAGCGGTAAGGATGCCGGTAAGTACATCTCCCGAACCTGCCGTTGCCATGCCCGGATTACCGGTGCTGTTGAAAATCAGGTTGCGGTCAGGAGTCGCAATAAGCGTGTAAGCTCCTTTGAGAATGATAGTCACATTCATTTGACGGGCAGCATTTTGGGCTTTGGCAATGCGGTCGTAAGAATATTTACTTTGGCCGAAGATACGTTCAAACTCCTTCACGTGAGGCGTGAGGATGCTGTTTGCCGGAATTTGCTGCAATAACTCTTTCTGGTTGGCAATGATGTTGAGGGCATCGGCATCGATAACCATCGGTTTCTGGCACTCGCTGAGCAGTTTGCGCAACATCAGTGAGACGTCACTGCGGGTAGAAATGCCCGGTCCGACAGCTACCACATCGAAATTATCCGGGATGGAAACTTCGGTAACCAGTTCATTCGATTTATCTGCGAGGAAAATAGCTTCGGGGACAGCCGTTTGCAATACCGGGCAGTTGTGGGCGGCGCTTTGTACAGTCAACAATCCGGCACCTGAACGTAATGCCGCTTTCGCTGCCAGAACGGCTGCACCGGCCATACCGTAACGACCCGATACCAGAAGTACATGTCCGTATCTTCCCTTATGGGCGAATTTCTCCCGTTTTTTCAACAACGGTTTTACATCTTCGAGCTCCTGAAAGAAGAGGTTACTTGGCGTTTGCTCAATGGCTTCGGGATGAAGCTGGATGTCAAGCACTTTCCATTCACCTACATAAGCCTGATTTTCACTCAGGAAAAAGGCCAGTTTGGGAAACTGAAGGCTCAGTGTGAGGTTTGCTTTTACAATAACCGGCTCATCAGCCTGGATATTCTCCTCACCGGCCATTCCGGAAGGAATATCGATCGAGACTACGTAACCTTTTGAGTTGTTGATAAAGTTGACGACAGCCGCAAATCCACCTTCCAGCGGACGATTCAGTCCCGAACCGAATAGTCCGTCCACGAGAATGCTGTTGTCTGTGATTACCGGTTTTTCAAATTCGCTGCGGATTTCGTAAATGGTCTCCGGGAATTCAGCGAAGAGGAGGTCCCGGTTGGCTTCACATTCCGGAGTCAGCGCTTTGTTTGTGCTGGCCGGATTGAACAGATAGGTTACCACTTCATAGCCTGCATGAAGCAGCAAGCGGGCTAATGCCATCGCATCGCCCCCGTTATTTCCCTGTCCGGCAAAGATAAAGACCTCCTTATCCCTGGAAAAACGGGTGGTGAATTCATGGAAAAGCGCTTGAGCTGCACGTTCCATCAGGTCAAGGGATGAAATGGGTTCGTGTTCGATGGTGTATTGGTCGAGTTGACGAATAATATTGGTTGAAAAGAATTTCATATGTCAATAATGATTTTTTATTTTGTTTACATCATGAAACTCGCATATACTGTCATTCTCTTTTGTGGACGTAAGTGCATGCTCGTTTCAAATTTCAAGAAGTTAGTAATTGATAATTGTTGAATGTGATCATTCGGAACGCAAATTTACAAAAACATACTGCGCTTGGATAAGCCGGAGTCTGTTTTTCCTGAAAATCAGCAATTGTCCATACTTAAATTAGATGTAAACGGGCCGTATGTGCCTGATTTGTGGATATAAATGTGTATTTTTGCAGCCTAAAATTCAAAAGGAGAGGGGTGTTGAGCCTCTGAGCACCAATTCGGTATTAGTTAACAGTCGGTTATGAGCACTATTCAGGTCAAAGACAAAACCTTCACGACTTATCTAAGCAGTGAAAAGATACAAAGCCGTATTGCAGAACTGGCTGAGACGATCAATCGCGACTATGCCGGTAAAAAGCCACTGTTGCTTTGCGTGCTCAACGGTGCTTTTATGTTTGCAGCTGACTTGATGAAGCGCCTGACCATCGAATGCGAGATTTCATTTGTACGGGTAAAATCCTACGAAGGAACGCAATCGACCGGTGAAGTAAAAGAGTTGCTCGGCCTGACCGAAGAGATTGCAAACCGTGACGTGATTCTGGTTGAAGATATTGTGGATACGGGACACACGCTCTCGTTACTGCTAAAGGATTTGCAATCTCGAAAACCGGCTTCGTTGCGGACTGCGATTCTACTACATAAACCGGAATCGGTAAAAGTCCCTTTGACGCTCGATTATGTGGCTTTTAAAATTCCCAACGATTTTATCGTAGGCTACGGGCTTGATTACGATGGATTTGGCCGCAATCTGAATGACATTTATGTAATTTGTTAATATAACTCGAAATGTTGAATATTGTAATTTTTGGAGCTCCGGGTTCTGGTAAAGGTACTCAGAGTGACTTGTTGAAAGAGAAGTACAGTTTGTTCCACATCTCAACCGGAGATGTTTTAAGAGCTGAAATCAAAAATCAAACCGAACTGGGTAAAACAGCAGAAGGCTATATCTCAAAAGGTCAACTCGTGCCGGATGCTTTGATTATCGATATGTTGGCCGGTGTATTGGACAGCAACAAAGATTCTAAAGGTGTTATCTTCGACGGATTCCCACGCACATTGCCACAGGCAGTTGCATTGAAAGAGATGTTGAACGCTCGCGGAACGGATGTTTCTGCAGTTGTTGCATTGGAAGTTGAGGAAGCAGAGCTGATCGATCGTCTGTTGAAACGCGGACAAATCTCAGGTCGTTCTGACGATAACTTCGAAACAATCAAAAGCCGTCTGGACGTTTACAACAACCAGACTTCTCCGCTGATCAACCACTACAAAGAAGAAGGCAAATACAAAGGCATCCACGGAATGGGATCAATCGACGATATCTTCGGTCGTATCTCTGACGTGATTGAAGCTATCTAATATTTCTTTTGTCGGGAAGCAATAACGCGACTGAACAAGTTGTTTCAACGTGCGATATTGCTTCCTGATTTTTTCAAAGAGGGTATCTTAATAGGTAATAGTCAACTCAAAATGTTGCATGTTGTACGTTTTAATTGCCCCAAGCCCCTAAAGGGGATGTTGGTAAGTGCAAATTAATTCCGGGATACCACTAATCAAAGTCCCCTTTAGGGGTCCCGATAGCTATCGGGATAGGGGCGGGGATATAGATAATCTTAAATTTGATTGACTATAGAAAGCCGCTTTAATATCACTCGTAACACAGTAAACATGGATTCAAATTTTGTCGATTACGTAAAAATCTATTGTCGTTCAGGAAAAGGAGGAAGAGGCTCTACCCACCTGCACCGTGAGAAATTCGTAGCCAAGGGTGGCCCCGATGGCGGTGATGGCGGTCGTGGCGGTCACGTGATTTTGCGGGCGAACCGCAATTACTGGACTCTGATTCACCTGAAATATCAGCGACACGTGTTTGCCGGACATGGAGAATCGGGTGCAGGAGACCGTTGTACCGGAAAGGACGGAGAGGATAGAGTAATCGAAGTGCCATGCGGAACTGTGGTTTACGATGCCGATACCGGTGAGTTTATCTGTGACGTTATGGATGACGGTCAGGAGGTAGTCTTACTGAAAGGTGGTCGCGGTGGTCAGGGTAACTGGCACTTCCGTACGGCAACCAACCAAACACCGCGTTTCTCGCAGCCGGGTGAGCCTGCTATCGAACGTGCCGTTATTCTGGAATTGAAGTTGCTGGCCGACGTTGGTTTGGTCGGATTCCCGAATGCCGGTAAGTCCACACTGCTATCTGTTGTGTCTGCGGCTAAACCAAAGATTGCGGATTACGCTTTTACCACACTGGTGCCTAACCTGGGAATCGTTTCATACCGTGACAACCGATCGTTTGTGATGGCTGATATTCCGGGTATTATCGAAGGCGCTTCAGAAGGAAAAGGTCTAGGATTACGTTTTCTTCGCCACATCGAGCGTAACTCTGTGTTGCTCTTTATGGTGCCTGCTGATGCCAAAGATATTCACGAAGAGTACCGCATTTTGCTTCGCGAATTGCAGAATTACAATCCGGAATTGATGGATAAGCAACGTCTGCTGGCGATTACCAAATCGGATATGCTTGATGAGGAGCTGATTGCCGAGATGAGAAAAGATTTGCCTGAAATTCCTGTTGTATTTATTTCATCGGTTATCGGAACCGGAATCCAGGAGCTGAAAGACATGGTCTGGAAAGAACTTAATACTGAAGCTCCTAAAGCAGTTACTCACCGTAATCTTGAAATCAGAAAACGCGAAGTAGAGTTAGATGATGAGGATGCCGATTGGGATGAGTTTGATGACGATGATGAATTTGAACAAGACTATGATGAACTCGACTGGGATGATGAAGCATAGTCCCGAACTGCTTCGTTTTCCTTCTCTTGAAAAATATACCGGATTGACCCACTTCGTGACCACGCGTCACGGAGGGGTGAGTACCGGAAACTATGACTCCTTTAGTCTCGGACTCTTCTCCGGGGACAATCCCGATTCCGTTGCCCAAAATCGCACAATCCTTTGCAATGCCATTGGCATTTCTTCCGATAAACTTTTTATTCCTTACCAAACTCACAGTGACCTGATTGGTGTCATTGACGGGGATTTCATTTCCCAAAATGAGAACCAACAAGTTCAACTACTCAATGGCGTGGATGCTCTCATCACTGATCAGACTGACATCTGCATTGGGGTGACGACAGCCGATTGTGTACCCGTATTGATTTATGATCCTGTAAAAAAGGTAGCCGGATTGGCTCATGCCGGATGGCGGGGGACAGTGGCCCGCATTGCCGGTAAAACAGTCCGTAAGATGAATGTGAAATTCGGCTGTAATCCGAAGGATTTGGTAGCCGCGATTGGCCCTTCTATCGGTCCCGATGCCTTTGAAGTGGGGGCAGATGTGGCAGATGAATTCCGCCGGAACGGATTTGCCCAGACCATTCTTTCCAGTAACCACAAACAGCATATCGACCTCTGGAAAGCAAATCAGCAGGATTTGCTGGAAGCCGGACTGCAACCGCATCAAATAGAGATTGCCGGTATCTGCACCTTTACCGAACATGAACGCTTCTTTTCTGCCCGCAGATTGGGGGTGAAATCAGGGCGATTGGTGACGGGAATCATAATCCGGTAATAGTGAGTTGTTACTGATTTATTTGACAAGCTGGATAACCGTCGTTTTCCATTCATATCACCGATACTATCTTTGCACACCCCGCATTCACTTTTTCTATAGTCAATTCGGTTATCTCAGTCATTCCGAATGAATATTCCGGTATTTTTAATCCGGATATCAAACTGAAATACCCTTCACAAAGATGCTTTCATCCGATCATCCTCCTATCAACTTGCCTATCCACCCACATTTAACCCTGATATAACCCTTATCAAATCCAGATATAACCCCCATTTAATAAAATATGGATTTAATCTGGATGAAAAGTGATTTTAATATCAGGGGATTATCTTTACGTATGCAACTAGGCAAGAAGGAGCATAAAGGTTGCTATGAGCGGAATTTTAATATTTGTTACTTCTAGTGGTTTAGGTGAATATCCGGATATTCAATAAAAAGAAACCTCCACCGGAAATCCCGATGGAGGTTTTTAAGGTTTAAAGAACTAATACTTAGAATAATCTGATGATTCGTTTAGAAACAGAGCCCTGATCGGTACGAACTACACAGATAAAGATAGATTGGTTAGCTGCCAGGTCAGAGTCTAAGATCATGAATGACTTAGTGACGCCTGCTTCAAGGCCGTCGCCGACATAAGAAGTAATGAGTCGTCCGGTCAAATCATAGATATCAACTCTTGCAGTACTGGAATTAACCGGTGACATTACCTGTACTTCGGTAAATGCCTTGAACGGGTTAGGTACAACCTGTACGGTTATATTACCACTTTCAGTCGGAATAATGCTTGGAGCATCTGATGTTGCTGTAGCAGATCTTACTGCCGGTGGGAAGAAGATGTACTGACATTCGTCAGCTGCTTCATTGAACATAGATACAGCATTGTTGATTGCACTTAATGAAACTCCTGTATTAGCACCTCCTAAGGCATCACTAGCTAACTTCAAGATGTCTGTAACAGTGAACGGAGGAGTGAAATGACTCCATACTGCGTTCGGAATCGTGTAGGTTACAGCATCGCCTAATGGATAATTAGGTAAAGCTAAAGAACATCCGGCAGCACCTCTGGTGTAGAAGCTTTGGTTGTAGATGTTGACTGTACCCAAATTAGGATCTAACCTTAAGTTCAATGCCAGAGTTATTGTTTGAGCAAGCAAAATGTTGTTCAATCTACCTTGTTTGGTCAACAGCGGACCAGGAACACTTCCTAAGTTACCACAACTCCAAGGTCCAATCGGAATTACAGCAGGTGTGCCTCCACCTGGTAAGATAGATCTTACACAAGCTGCATTGCCGGCATCAATAGTAAATAATCTTGGAGATATACCGATAACGATCGGTGTATTCAACAGATTCTGTACCAAAGTGTAACCCGGAGTGCCATCGCAGAACTTGCCTTTTTGGTTACCGTAGAAACCTTGAGTCAAAGAACAGTAGCTGGTTAAGCAGTTTTCGATAGTAACGGAGACTGGTTTCATGTCAGTACATCCATAAGGTGTTGTAGCCTTGATTTGGTAAATGCCTGATTCTGATACTGCTTCCGGATGAAGCAACGGAGTTGTTCCATTTTCATAGAAGTAGGTCAGTGTTGCACCGTACAATGTGCTACCGTCAGTTACTGCAGGATCGGTCAGATCTACGGTAAATGGATAACAAACTGCAGAAGGATTGTGGGTTACTAATACAGGTAACGGTTCTATATCTACCTTTGTCGTAATGGAGTCCACGCACCCAGCCGCATTTGTTACGATGACCTTATAGGTACCGGCATTTGCGAGTGTTACATTCGGGATAGACGGATTTTGCAGAGCAGAAGTGAATCCGTTCGGACCTTTCCATAGATAGGATGTGCCACCACCGGAAGTCAGGTTCAAAGTCATTCCAACGCAAATCGGGCTGTTGCTACCGATAGTCGGAGTCGGCAAAGCGTTGATGACCACATTGGTAGTGATAGAGTCCACGCAACCGGCCGCATTTGTTACGATGACCTTATAGGTACCGGCATTTGCGAGGGTTACATTCGGGATAGACGGATTTTGCAGAGCAGAAGTGAACCCGTTCGGACCTTTCCATTGATAGGATGTGCCACCACCGGAAGTCAGATTCAAAGTCTTACCAACGCAAACCGGGGTATTGCTACCGATAGTCGGGGTCGGCAAAGCGTTGATGACCACATTGGTCGTGATAGAGTCCACGCAACCAGCCGCATTTGTTACGATGACCTTATAGGTACCGGCATTTGCGAGGGTTACATTCGGGATAGACGGATTTTGCAGAGCAGAAGTGAATCCGTTCGGACCTTTCCATAGATAGGATGTGCCACCACCGGAAGTCAGGTTCAAAGTCTTACCAACGCAAACCGGGGTATTGCTACCGATAGTCGGGGTCGGCAAAGCGTTGATGACCACATTGGTCGTGATAGAGTCCACGCAACCAGCCGCATTTGTTACGATGACCTTATAGGTACCGGCATTTGCGAGGGTTACATTCGGGATAGACGGATTTTGCAGAGCAGAAGTGAA